>JAOUEU010000135.1 GCA_029858555.1 Candidatus Zixiibacteriota bacterium | reverse complement strand
GCTCAAGCCACTGGTACAGCATGTGGTAATAGAACTTGTAGAAACCCAGTTCCTTATCGCCATCGTGGTATTTCGAATACTTGACTTTCCACTGATCGACAAGGATCGCCCGGAAACGCAGGTCATGGTTAGCGAAGAAATAGTCTACTATGTCTGCATAAGGTTTGAAGTAAAGATCGCTTACGTTTTTCCACTTCATTTCACCGCGGAGCCCATTGTCAACCTTGATTCGTTTGATCTCCTGATTGACGGTCGGCTTTGCTTCCCAAGGAATCCAAAGACTGCCTATGGCAAAGAAATTCCTTTTCTGTGGGTCGGTATGAGAACTCTCGTCGCAATATACGATAAACTTACTCATCTTATCAAAAAATTTCCCCCAGCTCTGCGCCCACTTCAGCCCGACTTCTCCGTGAATCCGTCTACATCTTCCACCGGCGGGTTGACGTGCTCTTCCTCGAAAAAGAGAGGGTCCTCGTCCGATATCTTGTAGTTGTCCTTGATATACCGAATCGCCACGAATCCCCGCGCCTGCGCCGAGGCCACCACCGCCAGCATGTAACCGATTATCGAGGCGAACACCACGAATAGCATAAAAGCCATGACATACCCGGCCGCCTCGCCACCCCCGCCCCGCGCCCAATGCGACACCGAAAACGACCAGTCGACACCGGGGAAAATGTTGAAGGTCTCCCGCACCGTATCCGAGCGAATCGGCAGATGTGACAGCCCCGAGGCCACCAGCTTGCGCACCTTGTCCCCCGCTCCCAGCGATGTGGCCCACACCACGAACTGCACCGCCCGAAAGCAGAAATAAGCGTAGATAAATCCCACCAGCTTGGCCGCCACCAGGGAATACGCGGTGTAGCCCAGCCAGCGCAGAGGCTGGCGAAGGACGGTCGAAAAAGTCTCCAGGATGGAGTTAAACGTCTCCCCGTGCCGTTCCGCCGCCGACACGGCCGGCAGGAGCACGAACGAAATCTGCAGGATGGCCGCGATGATGATCACAAAGAAGGCCACCACGAAATTGGGCAGGACGAAAAACAGGCTGAAAATCCACTCGCCCAGATACGGAATGCGCGTCACCAGGCCCAGGATGAAGAACAGAAGGACAATCACCAGCAAAAACAGGACTATCGCCAGTTCCGCCAGAAATATCTGCCCCAGCCGGCGAAAGGCAAACCCGACCGCCTTTCCGAACGACATGAAACGGTTGCCGCGGACCTCTTCGATCTCGATAGCCGCCACCCCGAAAAAGCCGAGCATGACCGCCAGCAGCGCGCCCACAACGCCAATCCCGAAGATTACCTGTGCGAATACGCTGGTGAAGGCCGCCGTCGAAAAATAGAAAAAACCATAGGCGGAAAAGACGAACCCGATCGATTCACCCTGGATCGCCAGCGCCAGGTACGTGAAAACATTATAGACCGCCAGCGCCAGCACCAAAAAGAACGTCATCACCGCGATCTTTTTGGGCATCAGCGCCCGCCACGGGGTCCACAAAACATCTATGAAATTGAATCCGGGAGATTGTATCATGCGCCTAATTTTGCGCTCGGATATGCTTATGTCAAGCATTATTGACCGCCTCCCTGCTTGACATTCCCGACCGCCGCGGTTACTTTTTGAGTGTACGATTAATCTCAGGGAAGAATGATGTTGCACAGGTCGATCATCGCCGCCGTTGTATGCCTTCTGCTGCTCCCGGCCCTTGCGGTCGCTGCGGACAATGGCCTGTTTTTCGGAGCCGGTGTCTCATCACGCTTCATGGATGGCGACGGCTGGTACTCCCTTACCCTTGATCCTGCCATAACCTACGACTACCCGGTGGACCCTTCCGCCGAACCCTACACCATCGTAGGCTATTTCAACGTAACCGACAGGTATGGCTACTTCCTCAATTCCAGAAATCTCTTCGGCTTCACCCCTCTCCTCGGCTACCGCTTTAACCGCCGTTTCTCCGTCACCGTCTCGTTCGACTACCTGCTTTCCGAGAACGGCCATCGCGTTCGCACCAGCGCCCGGTATAAAACTGATAGCGACGATCCCATAGTATACGACAACTCCCGGCTGACTCAGCGCGTCCTGACGGCGGCCGGCCAGTTCTACCCCGGCCTGTGGGGTACTCTCATCACCGCCGGCATCGAATACGACTACCTCAAGATTGAAATCTATACCGAGACCAACACCCAGGCCCGCATGGAGGACTTCGCTTACGAATCGAGCGATAAGACTCTCGGCTGGTTTATCGGCATCGGCCTGGAACGGCCAGTCAGGCCCAAAATCACCCTGGTGGGAATAACCACCTATTCATTCACCGATTACGACGGTGACAGGCTGTTTTTCGGCGAGCGCACGGACGATTTTGAACTTGACGTGGGCGGCTTCAATGCCCATCTCGGTTTTCGCTACTACCTGCGTTAAACAACCCCCGTCGGCCGGTGCTGCCCGCTGCCTACACGTGAAATTCCAGAATATCCCCGTCACTCAGGCGGAAATCGCGCTGAACGCGCTGGCCGTCGAATTTGCCGTGCCCCCATATCTTGGCAAACTTGAACTTGCGCGCGAAATCCTTGTGCAGGACCTCCGCGGCTTCTTCGACTGTCCCCCCGGTCGGCAGAATTACCGGGTCGGCGAAGTCGGCTTCCCTGCCGACCGGCTTGGTGTAAACACGGATTATCGATAACGCCTTAAAAACCGCTTGCTTGAACTCGGCCAGGCTGTCATCATCGATGATCGAGGTCGTCACCATCGAGTACTCCGGAAACATTGCCGCCAGTTCGGCCTGCTTCTCGCCGGACTCATCGTCATACTCCTTATGGCCGCAGATCAGTGTTTTTTTGATGCAGAAGCGCGGGTCGTCGAGACATTCCCCGACCTCCGGCCTGAGAAGAATACGTTTTTCCTCCAGCTTTTCCAGCACGAAGCGAAGGCTGTCGGCCATCGTCGCCGAGGCCAGGTCGGCCACCAGCACGACCAGGTCGGCGTTGCGAATGAGCGGCGACAGGTAGTTCTCGAATGATTCCGGCGAAATCGGCGGCGTATCTATCAACTGTATCTGGATCGTCTCGAAATCCATCATCCCGGCCAGGGGTTCGCGGGTCGTAAACGGGTAATCACCCACCATCGGCTTGGCATGAGTCAGGGAATCGATCAGCGACGATTTACCGCTGTTGGGAGCCCCCACCAGGATTACCTGCCCGGCGCCTTCTTTCTCGATGTGGTCATGGGTCGGCGCCTGCCGTGCTCCGTGACTTTTCTCGCCCCCCTCTATCTGCTTTTTGAGTTTGGATATCTTCGCCTTTAAATCGGCCTGGAGCTTGTCAGTGCCCTTGTGTTTGGGCATGAGCGCGAGCAATTCCTGGGCCAGCCGCAGCTTCTCGCGCGGGTCTTTCTCGGCCTTGAATTCGCGCTCGAGTTCGTAATAATTCGGAGGCAAATTTGCCGGCATAACTTAAAAATAACCAAATCAACCCCGTCACGCAAGAGTCTCTCCGGCCGCCGACCCGCTCAAGACTGACGCCCAAACCTCGTGAGGATATCCCGCACACTTTCGCAGATATAATCGACCTGGGCCGCGGTCAGGCCGGCATACAGCGGCAGCGTCACGACCCGCCGCCCGGCGCTGACGGTATTCGGAAATTGTCGGCTGTCCAGTCCCAGCGTACGTCGATAGTGGGCCAGTTCGAAAACAGGTTTGTAGTGCACTCCACACTCGACCCGGCGACGCGACATCTCCCGGATAAAACCATCCCGGCTGATTTTCAACCGCGAAAGGTGCAATTTGATTATAAAGAGATGCCAGGCCGGTTGCGTTTTCTCCGCCGTACGCGGCAACTCGATATAATCGGCCAGATCGCCCAGCGACTCTAAGTAACGCTCGACAAGCTTCCGCCGACTCGCCTGGTCGGAATCGAACACCGCCATCTGACCCAGACCGATAGCCGCATGAACATCCGACATGTTCGCCTTGAACCCGTAGTCCGTCACATCGTAGGCCCACGTCTTTTTCGCCCGCCGCTCGTGAGCCGGTTTGGTGATGCCGTGCAAGGCCAGCCGCCTGACATCTTCGATGATATCCCGGCGCCGCGAGACGACCATGCCCCCCTCGCCACAGGTCAGGTTCTTCGTCGAATGGAAAGAATAAACCGCCGCATCACACAGCCGCGGAATCGATTTGCCGCCATAGAGGGCACCGAACGAATGTGAAGCATCGGCTATCAAATGCAGCGAGCGGCTGTGGCATATCTCTTTGAGAGCGCCGTAGTGGGAGGGATGCCCCGCAATATCGACCGGAAGCACCGCCAGGCTTTTCCGCGAGAGTTGGCGCGCCGCCTCGTCAGTGTCCATTATCAGAGTATGGGGTTCGATATCGGCAAACACCGGGCGTGCCCCGGTCGCCAGAATGGCTTCAATGGTGGCCACGAACGTAAAGGGCGTCGTGACGATTTCCTTGCCCGGACCCGCCCCGACCGACCGCAGCGCCAACTGCAGGCCCATACTGCACGAGTTGACGGCGGCGGCATGCTTCACATTCATGTACGCGGCCACCGCCTGTTCGAATTCCCGCACTCTGGGGCCCGACGTCAGCCAGCCGGAGGCCAGTGTCCTCGCCACCAGCTGTTTCGCCTCCCGGGACAGGTTCACGTCCAGAAGCGGTATGCGCTTGTCAGGTTTTCTTGCTTTCATATATCAGGCGTTCATAGAGCTCAGACATCAAATCCAGAGACTTCTCCCACGCGAAATGGCTTTTCACGAACTCCCGGCCCGCCTCGCCCAGTCTTTTCAACCGCTCGGCATCCTCGGCCAGGTCTGTGATGGCCTGCGCCAGCTTCCGCCAGTCACCGGCAGGTACTAGAATTCCTGTCTCGCCGTCCTTCAACACCTCCGGGATACCGCCCACGTCGGAGGCCACTACCGCCCTGCCCGCCGCCGATGCATCCAGAACCGCCACGCCGAAAGATTCCATCCGCGAAGGCAGCACCATCAGGTGATGTTCGGCAATGAAATCATGGATCTGGCCGTAGTCAAGCCGGCCGACCATCTTCACGTTGTCTTCGAGCCGCAGCCGGCGGGCCTGCTCGAGCAGCCGACCTGTCAGCGGCCCCTCGCCGGCCATGCTCAAAATGACATCCGGAAAAGTCTTCTTCACCTCGGCGACGGCCTGGACAAGCACGTCCGGACGGTAGACGGGTTTATGCGGCTTGATATAACATATCCTCAGAGGTCTGCCCGGCGGCAAAGGATGCACTCTCTCCGGAAGTGCCACTCCGAACGGTATGATCGAGATTTTGTCTTTCGCGGCCGGAGCCAGTTGGCCGGCACGGACGGCCAGCAGCCGGCTCGTGGCCGTAATATGTGTCGCTCGATTCAGGACCCGGCGGACAATGAACCGGTTGACCGCGTTTGACGGAAACTCCAGCAGGTCCGAACCCCACACCGACACCACCGTCGGCTCGATTCCGGTTTTCAGGCCCCATACTCCGAAGCCTGAAGCATAGTGAACGTGCACCAGGTCGGGCTGGAACAGGTGGGCTGCTTCAGCCGCCCGGCGCGCCTGCGTCAAATATGACCACCGTCCCCGGCGAGGCAGCACGACCGTCTCCACCTCGGGAATTGCCCTGCCATCCAGGGATATTACTTTGACAACATAGCCCCGGCCTTTCAAACCGGAGACCCACCGCTGTATGTGTACGGAATTCGACCAGCCGAATATGACAATCCTTTTCCCCGGCATATGTCTCAGACACCTGGCGCCATGTATGCTGAACCTAAGCGACGAATTTCGTGACCGCGTTAATGACCGCCTGTTGTTCCCCGGCCGTCAGTTCGGGGTATATCGGAAGGGCAAGCACCTCGCCGCTGGCCTTGACGGCGACCGGAAAATCGTCCACCCCATATCCGAGCGACTGGAAACATTCCTGACGGTGAAAGGCGACCGGGTAGTAAATGTCACTTCCGATGCCGGCCGTCTGCAGCGCCGCCCGAAGTTCTTCCCGGGCGGGTACCGCAATCGTGTACTGGTTGTAAATGTGAAAAGTGCTGTAATCCTTCACCACCGGCGTCCGCGGCCCGGAAAGACCCGCGAAGGCCTCATCGTAAACACGCGCGTGTTCGATTCGTTTTCGGGACCACTCTTCCAGATAAGGCAGTTTCACCAGCAGAAGCGCCGCCTGCATTGTGTCCAGACGCGAGTTGTAGCCGACTACGCGATGGTAGTACTTGGGCTCGGCACCATGGACGCGAAGAATACGGCACAAATCGTAAAGCTCATCCGAGTCCGTCGTGATCATGCCCGCGTCACCCGCCGCCCCGAGGTTCTTCGTGGGATAGAAAGAGAAACACCCCAGGTCGCCGATAGCACCGGCCCGGCGATCCTTGTAACCGGCCCCGATCGCCTGCGCGGCATCCTCAATCACCGTCAGATGGTGCCTGCGGGCTATCTCCATGACGGCATCCATGTCCGCCACCTGCCCGAACAGGTGCACCGGCATGATGGCCTTCGTACGGGGAGTGATCGACGCTTCAATGAGAGTCGGGTCGAGGTTGTAGCTGTCGACCTCTATATCCACAAAAACCGGCCTCGCACCCAGACGGGCGACCACCCCGGCCGTGGAAAAAAAAGAGAAATCAGTGGTTATGACCTCGTCGCCGGCCGCCACTCCCGCCGCCCTCAGAGCCAGCAGCAGAGCATCCGTGCCCGAGGCCACTCCCAGGGCGTGCTTCACGCCGCACAGCGCGGCCACCTCTTTCTCCAGTTGGGCCACTTCCGGACCGAGGATGAATTGCCCATGGCTGAGCACCCTCACCGCCGCAGCATCCAACTCATCCTTCAGGTAGGCGTACTGACGAGATAAATCGAGAAACGGCACCGCCATCGAAAAGCTCCTATACGTCTTCCCAGCCCTGGTTTTCCAGGAGCTGTTCGACCGGCACGTCTCCAAACACTTTCGCCGGAACGCCGGCTACGATCTTTCCAGCCGGCGCATCGCTGGTAACCAGTGCCGAGGCCGCGACCAGGCAGTCCTCGCCGATGACTTTTCCCGGAAGTATCGTGGCATTGACCCCGATGCGGGCTCCCTTCTTGAGCGTGACGCCTTTGAAGTGCTTGAACCGCTCCTTGGTTCGGCCGACAAAATTGTCGTTGGAGGTTGCGACGCAGGGCGCCACGAAGACCCGGTCTTCCAGTTCCGAGTATGCCGTGATGTAAACATTGGTCTCAAGCTTACAATACCTCCCTATTTTGCAATAGTTCTCAATTGTGACACCACGTCCCACGATGGTGCCCTTGCCTATTGTCACATTCTCCCGAACCGACGAAAGATCCGCCACCAGAACTTTCTCCGCCAGCCGGGCTCCCCGGTATATCACCGCGTGAGTGCCGATAATACTGTCGGCCTCGATTATAGCCGGCGGCAACTCCTGCTCTTTCGTCACCGCCGAAATCGCCGCTCTCATCGGCCGCTTGCCTATCACCGCCCCGTCATCGATGCGCACCCGCTCGCCTATCACCGTATCGGCGTGGATAATCACGTGATGGCCGATCTGGCATCCCCCACCGATCGTCACGTTGTCGCCAAACCAGCAGAACTCGCCATGAGTGGACCCGCTGCCAATCGTCGCCGATAATGCTATTACGGATGTCGTCATATCTGGAACCTTTTTTATCCGTCTGTGCTTACTTCGTCTTCTTTATACCCGGCAGCCAGCCCAGGAAAGCATTGACAAACAGCAACGCTCTCCGGTAATCGTCCGGCCTCTGCTCTTTCAGATGAGCCAGGTACTCCAGGCACGCCGCCAGCAGAACAGAGATGATCAGCGATAGCACAAACGTGCTCACGACTATAAAGGCCCGCTGCGGGCGAGAGCGCAACTCCGGCGGTCGTGCTTCCTCCAGAATGGTGATGGTTGCGGAGTGGTCGTTTTCCTGAATCTTGGCCTGTTCGAGCTCTTTTAAGAGAAGATTGTAGAGTGACTCATTGACCCGCACCCGGCTGTAAAAGACCTCATATTGCCCCTTCAGGGCCGGCATCGAGGCGATCGGCAAAGAGAAAAACGAACTGTCGGGATTTACTTGCTCCAACTGCTGAATCTGCCCCACCAGTATTTCATGCCGCCGGCGCAACTCCTGCAGCTCGGCGTTGTCCCGACCCAATTTCGGCTCTTTCATTCTCAGATTCAGGTCCACCTCGGCCAGCCGCACTTTCAGGCTTATCGCCTGCTCCACGGCCAGCCTTGTCTGCTGGTCGAAGTCAATGGCCCGGTGCTCCATCTGGAAAGCCTGCAATTGCTCGCGGGCCGAATCCAACTCCTGCTTGACCTGCGCCAGACGCTCCTCCAAAAACTGCCGGTTCGACCGCGCCCGGTTGGAGACAATCTCCCGGTTCACCCGCTCCAGTTCCCCCACAAAGGCGTTGGCCAGATCAGCCGCTACCTGCGGGTCCCGATCCTCGACCTCAATAGTCAGCAGCCCCTCCTCGGTCACCCGGAAATCGGAATGGGCCATCAGGGCTTCGTGAACCTCAAACGACGTTGCCGCATCGTAGCGCCCCTTGAGGTCAAAACGGCCGGCCAGCGTGTCGGTGATTCTGCGACCTCGAAGCAACCGTGCGTAAACGTGCGTCGGCGTGACTCGAGACGGCAGGTCTAAACCTTCCGTGACCGAGACTGCCTCCGCCAGGCGGGACAGCTCCGGTATCGCCGTGGTAATGTCCTTCGGCGGCAGAAGCAG
>JAOUEU010000134.1 GCA_029858555.1 Candidatus Zixiibacteriota bacterium | reverse complement strand
ATTCCCTGCTGGCCATCTCCACCCTTTTGTACGACAAGGCGCCGTTCAAAAACGTCATCGTGCTGGAGTTCATACTCGACAGAGAAGGCAAGAAGATGTCGAAGCATAAGGGCAACGTAGTCGATCCGTCCGAGACCGTCGGGCGGTACGGCGCCGACCCGGTCCGCTGGTACCTGGTGTCGACCTCCAGCCCATGGCTGCCGACGAAGTTCGATGCCGATGGCCTGACGGAAGTGGTCCGCAAGTACTTCGACACCCTGCGCAATACGTACACGTTCTTCGCCATCTACGCCAACATCGACGAGGTAATCGACCGGGCGGCAGAGGCGGGATTGTCGGTCGAGAGCTACCTGGAGAGCAAAGCCGGCAAGCCGGAGCGTTTTGACCGGTGGGTAGTCTCCCGGTACAACACGCTGGTCAGAGAGGTCCGGGAGGCCTTTGACGGCTACGAGATCACGCGGCCGGTGCGGGCCATTCAGAATTTTGTGATCGAAGAGCTGTCCAACTGGTACGTGCGCAACAACCGCCGCCGGTTCTGGGCCAAGGCCGACGATCCGTCGAAAATGCGGGCGTATTTGACGCTCTACCGAATTCTGGCCGGGGTATGCCAGATGACGGCGCCGGTGGCGCCCTTCATGTCGGAGCTGATGTGGACGGAGCTGACCGGTACCGAGCGCCACAGGCACGGCTACCCGCTGTCGGTGCACATGACTTCGTATCCCGAGCCGAACGAAGGTCTGATTGACACGGATCTGGAAGAGGCCATGGGCCTGGTGGAGAAAATCATCTCGCTGGGCCGGGCGGCGCGCTCGCGAAAAAACCTCAAAGTCCGCCAGCCGCTCAGCCGTATAATGATCGGCTTGCCGAAAAGTTTCATGTCAGGCCAGTTGGATGATTACCAGGCTATGATCAAAGACCAGTTGAACATGAAGGAAGTGGCCGCCTCCGACGATCTTGACCGGTATATCAGCTACTCGGCAAAGCTCAATTTTAAGGTGGCGGGATCCCGCCTGGGCGGCAGCGCCAAACAGGTTGCCGAGGCAGTCAGCGGCCTGGACTCGACAGCCGTCAAGAAAGCCGTACTAACCAGAGAATTCACCGTCATGGCGGGCGGCCGCAAGATTACGCTTTCAGGCGACGAGGTTGAAGTCAGCCGCCTGGAGAAAGAGGGTTTCGCCGTCGAAAGCGACGGCGGCCTGACCGTGGTAATTGCCACCGAAGTCACGGACGCACTGCGCGATGAAGGTTTCGCCCGGGAGATGGTGAACAAGATTCAAAACCAGCGGAAGGCGCAGGGGTTGGAAGTGACGGATCACATTCGTACTTCGTATCACACGGCTGACCCCACCCTGGAGAATGCCGCGAAACAATATGCCGGCTGGATAAGTCAGGAGACGCTGGCCACCAGCACTGCTGCCGCCATAAGTGCCGACGAGTTGAAGAAGAACACGGCCAGCCGGGATTGGATCATAAACGGTAAGGAGATGACCATTCTGATCACCGTTGAACAGATCGGGGATGCCGATGAAAAAAGCTGAACTGCAAAAGTACAAAAAGCTTCTGGAGGACAAGAAGAAGGCCATGATCGATGAGATGAAGGAGACCATGAAGTCCCACATTTCGACGACGATCAAGGATTCGACCGGCGACCTCTCATCCTACTCGTACCACATGGCCGACCAGGGGACCGACGCTATGGAACGGGAATTGGCTTTCATGTTTGCCTCCAAGTCCGGCCGACTGGTCTACCACATTGAGGAAGCCCTGAGACGAATCGAGGACGGGACCTACGGTCTGTGTGAAAGATGCAACAAGCCGATCAGCACCGCGCGCCTCCAGGCTGTCCCCCACGCCCGGATGTGTATTGAGTGCAAATCAGCCGAAGAGGATATCAAGTCTGGATAGGGACACCTCCAGGAAGCTTTTCTGGCCGATTTTGCTGATGCTGGTCGTGGTGGTTCTTGATCAGGCCACCAAATACCTGGCCATCCAGCATCTCTCCAGCGAACTTTCCCGGGAGGTCCTGGGTCGGTTTCTGATGTTCACCCTCATTTTCAACAAAGGCGGCGCGCTCGGCACCAGTTTCGGTTCTTCCACCTATTACCTTGTCTCCGGTATCCTGATTCTCGGGTTCCTGCTGTACTATGTGTACCACTATCGCAACTATGCCTTCTATTCCTGGCCGCTGGCGCTGATAGCCGGCGGCGCCATTGGCAATCTGGTCGACCGCCTGCGCTTTAGTCGCGTCGTCGATTTTATCGATGTCGACTTCTTTGATATTGATATCCTGGGTTTTCACCTGGACCGGTGGTGGACGTTCAATATCGCCGACGCTGCCATAAGCTGTTCGATTGTCTTCCTGCTGGCGGTCGTGCTGTTCGGACACGGCCGTTCTCCGCAGCCGCCGGGGACGCACCCGGAAAACGACCCAAATATCTCCAGCGCCTGAAAGCCGGCTGCTCACGCCGGCCGGTTTTGTGCGGCGTTCCTTTCCGTTTGACAATCGTGGTTTATTTTGTATGTTTTTAAAAAGCGTTTAGCGGCAGCACCGCACATAATATGACTCCGTAATTCTCGCGTGCACCTTCGCCGGAGGGTATAATTATGAAATCGCTCAAGTCGGCTGTTCTGGTGGTTGCGTCATTGTGTGCTCTTGTCTCGGCGGCCTCGTCACGGCTACCGACCGATAAAGGCCTGGCCCTGGCCCGGTCCGCCAGTTTTGACAAAGGCAAGTATATCGATCCTAATTACATTCTCATGTTTGTCACTAACTATGGCGGTTTCGGGCGCGACCTGGCGGGTATCTTCGGTAACGGCTATGGAACCTACTACCCATACAGCGGCACCGAGGCCATTATAAGTGGGGTGAATATAAAATCGCCGATGTACACAGCCGGGCTGTGGCTGGGGGGAAAGGTGGACGGCCAGGTGAGAGTGGCCGTGGCCGAGTACGGATCGGAGTACACGCCGGGCCCGATGGCCGACAGCTCTTTTCAACCGGACATCAATCCGTTCCGGACATACAAGCTCTATTCGGACAGTCTAGCATCAAATCCCAACTATGACTACAACCACTGGCCGGTCAGCCAGGGGGCGCCAGTCAGTTCGGGAGTGTATTTCTATCGGATTATCGCCGCTGATAAAGCCATTGCCAGAAAGATGATTATGCTTAAGTAAGAGGCCCGCCCACGGCCGGTCAGAAAGCCTAAGGTAATTTCTTTAATTTGCGGGGAATTTGCGTATATTAGGTAGCATCCGGGTAAAAAAGACATAGATAGTAACGACTGAAATGAATATGCAGAAAGGCCATCATGCTTACTAAGGAAGCCGTTCTTGACGTTCTGAGCGGAATAGAAGATCCCGAACTGGGGAAACCTCTGACCGAACTGGACATGGTAAAATCCATCGACATCGACGGCGGTGATGTCACTGTCGGCATCAACCTGACCGTCGCCGGGTGTCCCATGAAAGCCAGAATAAAGGATGATATCGTCCGGGGTGTCACGCACATCGAAGGCGTGGAATCGGTCAATGTGGTTTTCGACGTTATGTCGGACGAAGAACGTCAGCGGCTCAAAGAGAAGCTGGGGCACGGGACGGCGGCCGCGGCACAGGCAGGCACGGAGCTGAATTTT
Source organism: Candidatus Zixiibacteriota bacterium (assembly GCA_029858555.1). GTDB lineage: Bacteria > Zixibacteria > MSB-5A5 > GN15 > FEB-12 > DAOUUR01. Next base: position 5,110 of record JAOUEU010000134.1, on the reverse strand, counting down.
GCGAAACGTTTCATAGCCGTGGCCTCGGGCAAGGGAGGCGTCGGCAAGTCCACAATCACGACGAATATCGCGGTGGCCCTGGCCCGGCTGGGTCACAAAGTCGGCCTGCTGGATGCCGATGTTTACGGCTTCTCCATACCCCATATGCTGGGAGTAAGCGGCCAGCCGACAATCATCGATGACAAGATTGTTCCCATACGCAAGGGTGACAACCTGCAGGTTATCTCGATGGGCTTCTTCGTTAACCCGGACGATCCGGTGATATGGCGAGGCCCCTTGCTGCACAAAGCGATCAACCAGTTTCTGAGCGATGTCATGTGGGACGACCTGGATTTTCTCTTCCTTGACCTGCCGCCGGGCACCGGTGATGTCACCCTGACGATTGCCCAATCCATTCCCAGCGCCGAACTACTGGTAGTGACTACACCGCAATCGACCGCAACTCACGTTGTGGGACGAGTGGCCCGCCTCGCCGAGAAAACGAACCTCGCGGTCATCGGCGTCATCGAGAACATGGCCTATTTCGAGACTAACGGAAAGAAGGAATATATCTTCGGCAAAGACGGCGGCAAGCTGTTGGCCGAACGTCTGGGTGTCTCGTTTCTCGGCGAAATTCCTTTGACCACCTCACTCCGGGAGAGTTCCGACACCGGTCATCCGCCCGCCACTGATGGCACTCCGGAGCAGATTGCACTGTTCGAAAAGCTGGCGCGTGCGATAGAACAGATGCATCACTGATAAGTTAATGCAAAGAAACAGGCTTAAGGCGGCGTGGATATTAATACCTGACGCCCCTGCGTCAGGGGCGGTACGACCGACGTTTTTTGCTGTCGCTAAGGCAGTACCGAACAACCAGTTCACAAAATCGCAAATATAATGTCGGCCACCCCTTGACGACCTTCCGTTCCGTATCTATAAATAGCCATGAAAGCGACTGAGCGGCAATGTGTTAATAACTTGTGGATAATTCTTACCGGGGTCGCAAAAGCCTTTATCCACCTTTAAATTCCCACCTGAAAAAACACAACCGATTGTGGAAAACAATGTGGGTAACATAGCCTGTGCTCTTTCGCGCTAAACCAGAATGTAATGAAATGCAGGGAGTTATCCTATGGGGTTCCTGTTAACAATATAGGAGGGGAAGTCTTGCTACCGCCAAACAACGTCAGTAACTCGCCGGAATGGAAGAACTGTCTGAATTACATGTCGCATCGTGTGACGGACCAGTCGTTTAACACCTGGCTGAAGCCGACCAAAGGTGAAGCGACGACAAATGGAGAATTCAAGGTCGCCGTTCCGAACCAGTTTGTGGCTGACTGGATAAAGAGCCATTTCGCCGAGCTTATCGACGAAGCCTGCCTGGAAGTGCTCGGTAAACGATTTGATATCATATACGTCATAACAGGTCAGAATGAGTTTGATGATCAGATTGCGTTCAACCTGTATAATGGCGGCAATGGTGACCGGCCGTCTGTTCGGCCGGCACGCCGGAACGCCAACCACAACCTGAGCACCAAGTATGCCTTTGACACGCTGGTGGTGGGAAATTTCAATGAATTCGCCTACGCCGCTTCGCAGGCGGTGGCCGAGGCGCCGGGTCTCACCAAGTATAACCCGCTTTACATCTATGGCGGCACGGGCCTCGGTAAGACTCACATTGTTCAGGCGATCGGTAATTCCATTCGCGAATCGTTTCCGGATAAACGAATCATCTATGCTACATCGGAAAAATTCTTCTCGGATTTCATCGCTTCTATCTCGGACCGTTCCATCTCGGACTTCACGCGTGTTTACCGGGATGTGGACGTTCTGATTATTGACGACATTCAGTTCTTCACCGGCAAGGAATCGACGCAGGAGCAGTTCTTTCACACGTTTAACAATCTTTACCATTTCGGTAAACAGATCATCCTTACGTCCGACCGCCCTCCGAAAGAAATCAAGGGACTCGAGGAGCGTCTGCTTTCACGTTTCTCCTGGGGGCTGGTAACGGATCTCCAGGCGCCCGACCTGGAGTCACGTACGGCTATTCTCCACAAGAAACTGGAGTCCGAGGGAACGCACCTCCCGGAGAATGTCATCAGGTATATTGCCGACAAGATATCCTCGAATATCCGTGAACTGGAAGGTGCCCTTATCCGAATTCTGGCCTACTCATCCCTGAAGCGCACACCCGTTGACCTCGAGCTGGCACAGAAGGTCCTATCGGACAGCGTTTGCAGCCGAAAGAAGGATATCACCATTGAGACTATCCAGATAAAGGCATCGGAGCATTTCAATATCGAACCGGAGATGATGAAAGCCAAAAAGAAGACGTCGAATATCGCTCTGGCTCGCCAGGTCGCCATGTACCTCTCCCGTTCCCTGACGAGCACGTCCCTGCAAGCCATTGGCAATGCTTTTGGCGGGCGGGACCACTCGACCGTCATCCACGCCTGTGATACAATATCAAAAAAGATGTCCGCGGATGCGGCTTTCCGGGAGAAAATAGACAAAATATCGGCTTCCCTATTATATTGATTTCTTGTGAGTTTAATGGTGCATAAGTTGTGTACAGGAACCGTTAAAAAAAGCTTGTGGAAAAAAGAGTGGTTTGTGTTAATTTGCTCAACAGCCGTGTGTATAACGACTCTTCCGCTAAGGAATTGTTAAGTGCTTGTGAAATCTAAGATAAAGCCGGGCTCGCCGCATAAATCCAAGGGTTATAAACATCCCAACAGGACTTATTAATATATATTATTTAGAATAAAGGTATGGAATAATAATATTAGGTGTGGAAAATGGAAAGCGGGAGAATCAATAGATGAAATTTTCACTACCCAAATCGCGGTTGTCGCATTATCTGCAAAATATCATGCAGGTGGTTCCAACAAAATCGACCTTGCCGATTCTGACGAATATTTTGATTGAAGCCCTGGACAACAAGCTGAAAATATCGGCGACTGACCTGGATATTTCGATCACGGTGTCAATGGAATGTATGGTACTGAAGAAGGGTTCAACCGTTCTGCCGGCGCGGATTCTTTTTGAAATTATCAAGGAACTGCCGGAGGCAGAAGTCAGCTTTGAATCGACCGGATCACGGATCGAGATTAAAATCCCCAATGGATCCTACAAAATCGGGACGGTATCGCCGGAAGATTTCCCCAAGTTGCCGGCTATAAACACCAAAAAGGAAATTCGGATAAGTGGTGATGAGTTCGGTTTGATGGTCAGGAAAACCACCTTTGCCTGTTCAGATGACGAGACACGGCCGGCACTGAATGGTGTCCTGTGGCAGACCAAGGGTGAAAAGATGCAGATGGTAGCAACGGATGGCCACCGCCTGTCGAGGATGGCCGTCGATAACCCGAAGCTGAAGGGTCTGTATGAGGATGTCATTGTCCCGCCGAAGGTGCTGAATCTGATTCCCAAGTTTATCGATGCCAGTGGCGAGGTGGGTATTATTTTTGGTGAAAACAATATCATCTTCAATCTCAGCGATATTATACTTACCTCGCGGCTGATAGAGGGCCCCTACCCGAATTTTGAGCAGGTTATTCCAACGGCGAGCGACAAGAAAGTCATAATTTCAAAGGAGGACCTGGCACGGGCGGTGCGGCGGGTATCGACGCTTTCCAACGCCCTGACACACCAGGTGAAATTCCAACTCAAGGATAACATACTGACTCTTTCAACCACCAATGCGGATGTTGGCGGCGAGGGTAAGGAAGCCCTGGAGTGTGATTACAGCGGGGAACCGATAGAACTGGGCTATAATGCCAACTATATCAATGATATTTTGAGCAAGATTGACGGCGAGGAGGCTGTCTTTGAGCTCTCGACACCGGTAGCCGCCGGTATTATCTACAGCCCGGATACACCCAAGGAGGACTTCCTCTGCCTCATCATGCCGCTGAGACTGGCCGAGTAAACCAGTGGGTTGAGAGCAGCGTATATCCCACTCTTGACGCTATTCCTCAAATGGCATGAAATTAAGATCACTCTCCGCGCAGGACTTTCGAAACTTCTCGTCAGTGAAGTTGCAGCCCGGCGACGGCGTGAATATATTTTACGGCGACAACGGCTCCGGCAAGACCAACCTGATTGAGGCGATATTCCTGCTTTGCCTTGGTCGTTCTCACCGCGGCGCCAGCGACGCTGTCCTGGTGAAGTCGGGCAGTGACTGTTACCGTATCGAGGGGCGAGTGGACTGCGCGGGGAAGGAGATCGCGGCGAGTGTCGCCTTTCAGGCGGGGCTTCGGAAGAAAATAACGGTCGACAAAGTCCCCGTTCGCATAGCCAGCCTGTATGACACCTTTTGCACCGTGTCGGTCGGTCCCGAGGACAGCCAATTACTGGCGGGTCCGCCAAGCGCACGACGCGCTTTTATCGATGTGTATCTGGCGCAACTCTCGAAGAATTACCTGCGTAACCTTACCGACTATCGCAAGGCCCTGGTGCAGAAGAACGCCGCGCTGAAAGAGGGACTGGACGCATCTGCATTCAACGAGCTTATGGTTTCTTATGGGTCCGTGGTTATCAAGGCGCGGAGGGACTTCCTCGAAGGTCTCGGGAAATCGGCGGGCGACTTTTATAGCCGAATATCGGCGGGCGGCTCGTTGAGTCTTGCTTATGAACCATCAGCCGGACACGTCGGCGATGGCAGCGATGACAGCGCGATAGAGGAAGGCTTCAGGCGGAAACTGGAGCGGTTGCAGGAGCGGGAGAGAGCGCTGCAGACCTCGCTGGTGGGGCCGCATCGCGACGAGGTAAATTTCGAAATAGAGCAGCAGCCTGCCCGGACGCATGGTTCGCAGGGACAGTGGCGCACAGCCGCGGTGGCACTTAAACTTGCCGTTTACGGGACGCTCAAGCGCAAGCGCGGGGTGATGCCGATTCTACTGCTGGACGAGATTTTCGCAGAACTGGACGCCGGCCGCACCGCCAACCTGGTCGAGGCTTTTGAAGATTTCGGTCAGCTTTTCCTCACGACGGCGGTCACGCCGCCGGAAATTCTAAAGAAACAGAGCCACAGCTTCCGCATCAACTACGGTATGGTAGAGGATATCGGTTAGATGGCGGGTCTTATAGTCAAAGATCTTTCGAAGGCGTTTGGAGAAACGGAGGT
>JAOUEU010000396.1 GCA_029858555.1 Candidatus Zixiibacteriota bacterium | reverse complement strand
AGTCGTAATCTCCGGTTATGCGACCATGCCGGACATTTCCAAAAAGGCAACTCCGGATATCAAAAGGCCCGGGGAAAGCAAACTGGTCTTTATTGATCTGGCTGAAGGTAGAAATCGTCTTGGCGGCTCGGCTCTGGCTCAGGCTTTCGGTCAGATTGGCGATGATTCGCCTGATGTGGAGAACCCCTCGCTTCTGATAAGTGCGTTTAACGCCGTCCAGCGCATGATGGACGATGGTCTGGTTCTTGCCTGTCATGATAGAAGCGATGGCGGTCTGATTACGACCCTGGCGGAGATGGCCATGGCCGGCAACTGCGGGATCTCGGTTCAACTGACTGATAAAGAAGCAGTTACACCCCGGCTTTTCAGCGAAGAGCTGGGACTGGTCATAGAATGCCTTGCCGCCAATGAGAAAGTGGTTCGGGGCATTCTCGACGAACACGGTGTTCCTTTCCTCATACTGGGAAATACCGAAAGAGAAAAACAGGTAACTGTCCGTCATGGCAGCAGCATCGCGTTAGATGTTGGTACCGCACAGCTCCTTTCCTGGTGGGAAGCGACCAGTGACCGTCTGGAGGAAGAGCAGATGAATCCTGTACTTGCCAGAGAGCAGGTGCAGCATCACGACCGTCCCGGTCTCAGATATCGGCTGACTTTTGAACCTGGAGCTACGTCCGCCGAAATACTCAACCGGACGGACAAACCCAGAGTGGCTATTATCCGTGAAGAAGGCAGTAATGCTGACCGGGAAATGGCCTCGGCATTCTTCTGGGCCGGGTTCGAACCCTGGGACATTGCTATGACGGACCTGGCGGAAGAGAGAATTACTCTCGACGAATTTCGGGGAGTTGCTTTTGTCGGCGGGTTCGCCTATGCAGATGTTCTGGATTCGGCTAAAGGTTGGGGGGGCATCATTAGGTTCAACCCCAAGCTCCATGAAATGTTTCATCGCTTCTTCAATCGGCCAGATACCTTCTCGCTGGCTATCTGCAACGGTTGCCAGCTCATGGCATTTCTCGGCATCTTGCCCTGGCAGGGAATTCCCGAAAATGAGCAGCCCAGATTCATCCGGAATACCTCGGGGAGGTTTGAGTCCCACTGGGGAATGGTAAGAATCTCCAAAAGCCCGTCGATAATGCTGAAAGGCATGGAAGGCTCGATTCTCGGCATATGGTCGGACCATGGCGAGGGCTACCTTCACTGTCCGAATCCCGACATTCTGCTTAATGCACAGCAACAGGGGCTGACACCCGCTGCCTATGTTGACGACGAATGGACGCCGACCGCAAAATACCGTTTTAACCCCAACGGTTCACCTCTTGGCATAATGTCTTTTTGTTCACAGGATGGCCGGCATTTAGCCATGATGCCGCATCCGGAAAGGTCGTTTTTGCTCTGGCAATGGCCGTGGGTACCCGAAGAATGGAAGACCAGAAAATGGCAGTCCGATGTCGGGGACCATCACCTGTGGGCTTCCCCATGGCTGAGGCTCTTTCAGAATGCCCGGGAATGGTGCGACCGCCCCTCTCGCCAGCCGTCATTGCGGTGAGCCCAAGCCCTGCGAGGGCAGGAGCCTCACACTACATTTTTGCATTTTTGACTTGTCATTTTGATTTTTGACATTTGATCTTTGATCTCTCGTTTGGCCTTTGAGCTTTGTCATTTGGCATTGCGTGGTTCCCCTGTTAGAGCCTGTCCTGAGTTTATCGAAGGATGAGGGTGATTCCCCTGTGCTCAGAGAGCAGCCGCTATCTTAGATATCATCAGTGAGTAGTTTGTGGTGTCCCTGGAATTCAGCCTCTGGAAAAACCGTCTACTTGGTTGAAGCCAGATAGACAAGGGTGCTCTGTTCCGGAAGAATCACTGGTAACTCTCAGACAACGGGGGCTCACAGTCTGAATTCCTGCGAAGTTCATAATGCTCGATATCTGCATCCGTCAAAAATGCGATAATAACCGCGTCATAGATGATTCCATGGAGTGAAAACACTGAAGTCTGATTAACCGTGTTAGCGCCAGACATTCACTATTAACGCTGCGCGTCTAGCCATCTTATCGTGTTATACTATGCGGACGGATGGAGGCGAATGACCATTTGGGGGCGCTTCTATAGGAAACTTGTAGATATA
>JAOUEU010000395.1 GCA_029858555.1 Candidatus Zixiibacteriota bacterium | reverse complement strand
CCTGCTGGTGCCGATTCCGCTTCATCGCCACCGGGAGAGTATTCGGGGATATAACCAGGCCGCGCTGCTGGCCGGACAATTGGCCGCGCCGTTGAATCTTTCCGTTGCCGATGACATCCTTTACCGAACACGAAGCCGGCAGCCTCAGACCAAAGTCAGGTTCGAGGGACGGCAGGCAAATGTGGCCGGTGTTTTCCAGACCATGCAAGAAACATCCTCGCGGTCGGCCTGCATCCTGGTTGACGACGTGGTAACGACGGGTTCGACCCTGATGGAAGCCCGCCGGGTACTGGCCGCGGCCGGCTACGACGTCGTCGCGGCGATATCGATAGCTCATGGCGTTTGATGATATAGACAGATTTGAACTTTGTATCCAGGACTACCTGCAGCATCTCCGGTTGGAGAGGGGCCTGGCCGAGAATACGCTGTCGGCGTACCGTCTGGATATTAAGGATTTTAAGAAACACGGCAAGGTTACCGATGCCAGGCTGGTGGCTCCGGCGGCCGTGAGTCGGTATGTCTCGCACCTGGATAAAGCTGGTCGCCGCCCGGCCACGATGGCGCGCAAGATATCGACTCTCAAGCAGTTTTTCAAATACCTCCAGGAGAAGGCGATCATCCCGCGCAGTCCCGTGGAATCATTCTCGGCTCCTCGGATTTCCCGGTATCATCCGCACTACCTGTCGCCGGCGGAGGTCTCCTCCATAATCGAAGGTGTCGACACAGCTACCGAGGCCGGCAAGAGGGACCAGGCGGCCCTGGAAATTCTCTATGGCTGCGGCTTGCGCATATCCGAGCTGATTGAGCTGCGCCTTGGCGACATTGAGTTTGAGGCGGGCTTCATCCGGGTGACGGGAAAGGGCAGCAAGCAGCGTCTGGTACCGCTGGGGGACTTTGCTCGCCGGGCGCTGGAAAGCTACCTGGCTGTCAAGAAAGACAAACCCGGCAGGAACCGGCGTAACTATATATTTACAAGTAAATTAGGGGAAAGATTCTCGCGCGTCGGCCTCTGGAAAATGGTTCGGAAGTGGGTGCTCAAAGCCGGCGTTACCAAGCGTGTAACACCTCACATCTTCCGCCACTCCTTTGCCACGCATCTGCTTGAAGGGGGCGCCGATCTGCGCGCGGTGCAAGAAATGCTCGGTCATGCCGATATATCTACTACACAGATTTATACGACTGTAGACCGAGACTACATAATTGCCGAGCACAAAAAGTACCATCCTCGAGAACTGGCCCGGCCCGATAAATCTGGCTGAGCCGGCCAGAGCCGCTTATCATTTTGCGGTCAAGCAGGTCGGGGTGAGTCTCGATTTCCATCTCGAACAGTTCTACCGGCGCAAGGAAGTCTCCTTCCATTATTTCGACAAACTCGACGAACTGGTCACTATTTGCCAGCGCTTTCCCATCGACCTTATAATCATCGGCGGCAAACACGATCTGCTGCGGGAAATCGAGATGGTGCGCGCCATTAAGCGCAATATCTTCTTATCGATAATTCCTACCATACTCTACCACCCCAACCCCTCGGATAACGTCGCCATCGCGGCCTATGAGAACGGCGCGGAAGATTTCATCTTCGGGGAGTGGATCGACCAGCTCGAGAAAGTTCGCATACAGCGGGTGATTGAGCGTTCCCGCCGCGACCTGTCGGTTAATTCGACCACTCGCCTGCCGGGCATGAGCATGATTCAATGCGAAATCACCAAGCTGCTCCAGATGCGTGCCGATTTCGCCGTCTGTTATGCGGACCTCGACAACTTCAAAGCCTATAACGACTATTACGGTTACGTCGCCGGTGACAAAGTAATCAAGCTGACCGCCAGGATCGTCAAGGATGTGGTGTTCGATGTCTGTCGCGGCGGTTTCGTGGGCCATATTGCCGGCGACGATTTCATCTTCATCATTTCCATTGACCTGGTGCAGACGATATGTTCGGCCATCATCAAAACCTTTGATGCCCTGATTCAATACCGTTACGAAGCCGAAGATCGCGAGCGCGGGTTCATCACGACTACGAACCGTCGGGGTGAAATAGAGGAATTTCCGCTCCTGACGATTTCAATAGCGGTCCTACCCAACTCCAATGGAGAGTTTGCACACGCCGGCGAAATGTCCCGGATGCTGGCTGACCTCAAAA
>JAOUEU010000133.1 GCA_029858555.1 Candidatus Zixiibacteriota bacterium | reverse complement strand
CGCCGTTACAGGTCGTCTGATCCCACTCGGCGTTATGCACCGTCCGAATGTAGGGCAGATCTTCCGACCAGTGGAAAATACGGCAGTCAAAACCGATCTGACCACCCGTGTTGGCGTCAGCCGGCCACACCCGACCCGACCAGGCAATATGCAGGTTCTCGTCGGTCGTGATCAGGGCCGAAAGGTCCGTGTACGGACGATAACCGGACTCACCATCAACGTTACAGGTCAGGTTGACGCGGTTGTGCCAGGTGAAACCCTGGTCATCCGATATCTGATAGTAGATATCGTTATCCAACTGGACAAACGGCTGCTCGCCCGAGTTGGTGTCGCACGTCGCCGAACCGGTCAGGTTGCCTGTCCAGACCAAAGCCACCTTGCCGGTGACCTTGGAGCAGGCAACATCCTGCGAAATGTCATAAATCGTATCGACAACGTACGGCGGGTAATCCCACTCGCCACCGCCGTCGGTACCTACCTGGCGGAAGTAGTAAATGGACTGAGGATCACCGGCACCTGCTGCAGACACCTGAGCGATTACGTGCAGAACCGTATCGGGAGTGGTCTCCTGATAACGGTAAGCAGGCCAGATAACTTCCTGACCAAGTTGGCCGCCGTATGCCTCCACGGAGTCCGGCACGCGGGTGAGGAAGAAACCGAAGAACTGGGCGAACTCATCGGTATCCCAGTAGAACTGCGGGGCGAAAGTGGCCACCGGCCTCTCGTGACCGCCGACCACGGCGCGGTTGTTACCGGTCGCCAGAACACCACCGTAACCGGCCCAGGTCAGGTTGACCGGGACGGAACTGCCTAGTACGCCGGCCGTGGCGTTGTAAAAGTTGTACTGCATGACGCGGGTACCGGCATTGTTCTCCGGCAGGCGCATCCATGCCATGTGGACACCTACGTCATCGTCCTCGCCAATATCAATCATACGGCGCATACTGCCGTTGCGTTGATAGTCGTACCAGGTGTTGCCGATGACAACACCCGGCGAAGGAGTCGCGTTGGGATTGTAGGCGGCGGCTTGACCCAGCGAACTCTTCGATACTCCCAGACCCATGCTTGCAGCGGCGTGCTCGTCGGGATAGGGCAGGACGTAATCCATCACGTTATAAACGCGAGGATTGATCACGCGTTTGCTCACAGGTGCTTTCGCGGCGAAGGCAGGAACGATGAGAAGGGTAAGTAATACCCCGGTGAGGAGAAATCGCAAGACCATTCTTGAGCGCATAGTGGCCCTCCTTCAGGAATTAAGGTTTCGCGATGCTGTGAATACGTATGGTGCTAGGATTAAGTGAACGTGTTCATCTCTATTATAGTGAAAAGCATTTTCCCACGCAACCCCAAATTGTAGCCTGATTCAGCGTCCTCAGCGTCTTTCCACCGTCTATCTCGTTGCAATTCAATAAGGACACAAAAACGGTCATTTTAGTTGCACATCTCGCCTAAGGACACTCGCTCGGTGGCGCACCGGGCGGAATGCCGAACAGATAAGCCAGAAGGTACGTCACATCCGATATATTGACCTTCTCATCAATATCCCCGTTCGCATTGGCCTCCTCCAGACAGGCCGGCGCCGGACCGCTCGGCGTCCCGAACATATAAGCCAGCAGGAACGACACATCCGAAATATTGACCTTGTCGTCCGGATCATTGTTGGCGTTGCCTCGAATCCCCATACAGCATCCGTCACCGCTTAGCTCCACGTCGTTCATGAAGGTCATCACCATATGCAGGTCGGTTATCGAATCATCGAAACAAACATATTGCTCGGAGCTGTGCATGGTGTTCATGTTGTAATACAACTCTTGCGGATCGAAACCTCTCTGCGGGTAGACCCAGGTAGGGTTGTCCAGCACGTAGCCGCCGGCGAAATCTGTGCCGCTGGTGGTATTGGCATCGGTGACGGTCGTTATATGGTCGCCATACCAGGCCGCGGCGTCGTCGATGTTGCTCTGCAACTCCCCCACACTGCCGTCATAAGCCGTCGAGAGAGCCGTGTAAAAATACAGCGTATCGCATATCCCCGTCGTCCACTCGTAGTCCTTGCAGAACCATTCAAGGAAAGCCATCCCCCCGCAGCGCTGGCTGTTATTAAGACATTCATTCAGGTCCTGGTTATACTCGACCCCGGTCTGGTAGATAAGGTTCCGGCCGGCGTCATAGCCGCACATGTTGTCTGTAGCGGAGTCTGACGGAATGTCCCAGTCGATAACTTCGCCCACCGACACCCCCCGGACGGGAGCGCCGCTATACGAGTAGACTTTCAGGCACCGAATCATGAAGCACTCCGCCTCACCCTGGGGCGCATAGATGGTCTGCTCCAGGGCCACGGAGGTGTCACTGTTAACAAGAATACCGCTGTGGGACATGGCGTAGTCGCCCATATCACTCACCGTCTGGTCCCAATTGAGCGACCAGAGTCCGTTCTCCGACCAGCAGCCTTCGCTGAAGATGGAATAGGCGGCCAGGGTGTCATTGCGGTCAAGCCACCCGACAAACGGTGAACCGTCATAAAGATATATTTTGGTGTTACCGGGGATACTTTCCGACGTATCACAGTCGCCATAATTGAAGTAGTCCAGGTTAACCTTTCCACGACCCTGCATGCCGATATTGCCGTCATCGATTGCCAGAGCGAAACAACCGGCAATAAGAGTATCCCAGTAGTGGTCGTACGGGAACGAGACAACGGCTGTGATTTCCACCGTTCGACTCGTCGCTGGGGGAGAGAAGTCAAACTTCAGGCGGCCCGTAAGCACTATATAGCCGCCGCAGTTAACTTCCACGATGCCGCCCGTGTTCAGGTGAATCACACCCTCTTCCGTGTTGTCCAGCCCGTTGGGGACCGTCCCGCTCAGACCGCTGTACGTCAACCAGCCTGCCGGGCCGGAAAACTCTTCGACCGTGACGGTATAGGCCACGGGTGTATTGCCGGTATTCTCCAGCACTATGGCCGTGTCGGCCTGCACCCCGACGGGAATCCAGCCCGGGTACTTGAGCACATGGTACGACAGCCAGGGGACACCGTAAAGCACCGGGTCAATACAGGCCAGCCGGAACCACCGCACATCGGCCAATTGCCAGGTACCTTCATCCTTCGTAACAGAACCGGGATCGTGGTCGTTTATGTACTGCACGTCGAGATAATAATCTCCACCGTAGGTCTCCGAGGGGTCAATCACCTCCGCGCCCGACCAATCCGTGCCCAGGTTAGTGCCGAAACGGGCCATCGACGGCCAGTGGTCGGATTGGCAGGGGCCGCCTGCGCCGGTGGCGGAATCGCAGCCGGGCGTGTAAGTCTGAGTCAGGTTTCGGCCCAAATCCCATGACAGACCGTCATCAGTCGAAACGGACAGCCACAATTCACCGTTGGCCGAACTACCTGCGTCCGAACCGTCGAGACCACGCGCCGCACAGTCGTCTTCTATCCCGCCGGGTATGTCATTGAACTGCACCCACAGCACGTAGAATCTGCCATCGCATTCCGAGATCGTCATCTTCGACACATTCATCTGCCACGCCCCGCCGCTGCAGGTGGTCTGGTCCCACTCGGCGTTATGGACAGTGCGGATGTACGGGACATCCTCCGACCAGTGAAAGAGGCGGCAGTCATAGCCGATCTGGCCGCCGAAATTGGCATTCGCCGGCCACACGCGTCCCGACCACACGATATGCAGGTTGTCATCGGACGCAATCAGCGCCGAAAGGTCCAAGTACGGACGATAGCCGGCTTCGCCATCCACGTTGCAGGTCAAATTCACGCGATTTTCCCATGACGCCCCCTGGTCATATGAGATTTGATAGTAAAGGTCGTTGTCGAACTGGGAGTAGGGCTGCTCGCCGGAATTGGTATCACAGTATGGCTGGCCGGTGAGGTTGGCTGTCCAGGCCAGGGCCACCTTGCCCGAGGTCCTTGAGCAAGCCAGGTCTTGTGACAAATCGTATATCGTATCGATAACGTAGGGCGGGTAATCCCACTCGCCGCCATCGTCAACACCCATTTTGCGGAAGTAGTAAATGGCCTGAGGCTCACCGGCACCTTCCGCAGACACCTGAGCGATGACGTGCAGCACCGTGTCCGGGAATGTCTCCTGGTAGCGAAACCGCGGCCAGATGACCTCCCGCCCCCACAGTTGGGCGTAGGTCATGACCGAATCCGGCACGCGGCTGATGAAACTACTGAAGTCCCCGGCGAGTTCATCGGCGTCCCAGTAGAACTGCGGGGCGGATATAATGTCCGGCCGCTCGTGCGAGCCGACCACCGCCCGGTTGTTGCCGGTCACGTCCATGCCGCCGTAGCCGGCCCAGTTCGGGTTCACGGCCACTGACGGGCCCAGCGTGCCTGTCGTGGCATTATACCGCTGGTACTGCATCACCCGCAGACCGGCGTTTCTTTCGGGCAGACGCATCCAGGTGAAATGCACCCCCGTGTAATCGTCGTGTCCCCAGCCGATCATACGCCCCATCGAGCCGTTGCGCTGCTGGTCGTACCAGGTGTCACCAATTATGACACCGGGTGAAGCCTCCTCCGACCCAAACAGCGACACCCGCCCCAATGACCCTTTTGCCGGGGTGACTTCAATACTCTCAGGCCGGTAATCGTCGGCGGAAGGTAAGGTATAATCCTGCAACCGGCTGACGCGCGGGTCAACCGCCCGCCGGTCCGCAGGTTTCTCGGCGGTATAGGCGGTGGCGGTCAGGACGGCCATAGCCGTCCCGGTGAGGAGGAGCCTTAACGTCAGTCTCGCGAGCACTTCTGTCCTCCGTTATATCAAATCATCGAGCCTTCTTCGTTTCTTATCCTACTCCGACGGGCACGGCGGTGGCGGCGGGCCGCTCGGTATGCCAAAGAGCCAGGTTATGAAGTAGGTCACATCGGATACATTGACTTTCTCCTCCGGATCGCCGTTAACGTTTGCCTCCGTCCAGCACACCGGAGCCGGACCGGAAGGAATACCGAAAAGCCACGCCAGCAAGTATGAGACATCGGAGATGGCGGCTTTGTCGTCGAGGTCGTTGTTGGCGTTGCCGCGAATACCTTGACAGCAATCCTCGCCGCTCAACTCAACGTCGTTCATGAATGTCATTACCATGTGCAGGTCGGTAATCGAATCGCTGAAGCAGACATACTGCTCACTGACATGCCGGGTATTCATATTCGCATAAAGTTCCGACGGCCTGAATCCACTCGCCGGGAATACCCAGGTCGGGTTGTCCAGAACATAAGCGCCCGCGAAGTCCGTGCCGCTGGTCGTGTTGTCATCGGTCGTCGTCGTCACGTTGGCGTCGTACCACGCCGCCGCGGCGTCCATGTTCGCCTGTAGTTCAGCCAGGCCGCCGTTGTAGGCAGTTGACAGAGCCGTATAGAAATACAGTGTATCGCAAATCTTGTCAACCGCCAGGTAGTCCTTGTAAAACCATTCGAGAAAGGCGATTCCGCCGCACCGCTGGCTGTTATCCAGGCACTCGTTGTCGTCCTGGTCATACTCGGCGCCGACCTGGTATATCAGGTTGCGCCCGGCGTCATAGCCGCAGGCGTTCTTCACACCGGAATCGGAAGGAATATCCCAGTCGATAGCTTCACCAAGAGAGAGACCCACGCCGTCGGCAACGCGGGACCAATATAGTTTATCGTATACATACACTTTCAGTTGCTGAATCACAAAGCAGGCATCGGAAGCCTTCGGAGCATACAATCTCTTCTCAAAGGCCACGCCCGTGTCGTTCGTGGTGAATACACCTGAAGAAAACTCGTAGTGCGTACCCATGTCCGTTACCGGCGTATGGGCGCCAACCTGCCGAAAGCCGTTGCTGCTCAGAAAGTCGTCATTGTAAATCGCGTAGTAGGCCAGCGTATCGGTCGAAGCAGGGTCAATCCAGGCGATCACCGGCGAGCCGTCGTACAGATAATACTCCGTCAGTCCGGGAATCTCCGGCAGGGTGTCACAGTCAATCGACCAGTAGTCCATATTGACCTTCCCGCGCCCGAGGTGGCCCATATTGCCGTTGGTCGACACCGTCAGTGACAGGCACCCCGTAGAGATAGTATCCCAGACCGGCACATAGAGAGTATCACCGACGTAAAAGCTGACCGGGATTTCAAACGTGATGCCTCCCTCGTAGTCAAAATCGAAATGAATACTCGCCTGCACCAGTTGCGTGTTGCCGGTCCCGTTGTCAACCACGACGCCCCCCTGGTTGAGGTAAATAAAGCCGTCGAGGTGGTCCGGGTAGGCCGGCAATATCCCGCTGGCGCCAAAAGAGTGGCCCAGCCACTGTGACGGTCCCCGTTTAATCTCTACAGACGCGGTAAAAGGCACTTCAACGGTGTAGGGGTTCTGCAGGACCAGCGGCGTGTCCACCTGGACCCCGAAATGACCCCAGGCCGGGTAGCCTATCTCCGTCAGGCTTAAAATAAGCTGGGCCGTTGGCCCCGCCCGGGCAGTGGCGGTTGGCGGTTTTTTCTTGGCGGTTATGGCGGTGGTCAAAACAAGCATAACGATGATGAAAGTGAGGAAGTACCTGCAATAGATTTTCGTCCTCATAGCATTTCTCCCTTTGGCAGCCGAATCAAACAATCCCTTTACAATCATTTCCGATCGGTCTCCCTATTTCGGGCACGGCGGTGGAGCCGGGCCGGTCGGTATGCCGAACAGATAAGTCAAGAGGTAACTTACGTCCGATACGGAGACCTTATCTTGGGAGTCGCCATTGGCATTGGCTTCTTCAGTGCAGGGCGGAGCTGGGCCGTGCGGGATGCCGAACATATAGTTCAATAAGTAAGACACATCGGTAATATTCACCTTGTCTTCCGGGTCATAATTGGCGTTGCCGCGTATACCCACGCAGCAGCCCTCGCCGCTGAGTGTCACGTCCTTTTTGAATGTCATGACGGTGAACAAATCGACAGCCGAGTCGGCGAAACACAAATACTGCTCGGTAATGTGCCCGGTATTCATGTGGTCATAAAGGTCACCCGGAGGCAGCCCGCCTTCCGGTGTGAACCACTGCTCAAGATCCATTGCCGAGGCGCCGACGAAGTCGGTGCCGCTGAGAGTATAGGCATCCGTGCTGGTGGTCACGTTGGCGCTGTACCAGGCCGCCGCATCGTCGACGTGCGCCTGCAACTCGGTCAGCCCGCCATCATAGGCGGTCGCCAGCGCCGTGTAGAAATACAGCGTGTCGCCGGTGGGACCCGGAAAGACGTAATCTTTGTAGAACCACTCCAGAAGAGCAATGCCGCCGCACCGCTGACTGTTGTCAAGGCACTCGTTGTCGTCCTGGTCATACTCGGCGCCGACCTGGTATATCAGGTTACGGCTGGCATCGTAACCACAGGTATTCTCCACACCGGAATCCGACGGGATATCCCAGTCGAGCACTTCGCCGACAACCAGGTTCTCGCAACGGTTGATATCCCACAGGTAGACCTTCAAGCACTGAATCACGAAACAGCCATTCTTCGGAGCGTACCACGTCTTCTCCAGGGCAAGGCTGGTGTCGTTGGTGGCAAAGACGCCGGAGTGAAACTCGTAGTAAGTGCCCATGTCCGTCACCGGCGTGTGCGGCTCAACCTGCCGCAGGCCGTTCTCGCTCAGGAAATCGTCGGAAAGAAAGGAGAAGTTGACCACGGTATCACCGCTGGACTCGTCGAACCAGCCGATCACCGGCGAGCCGTCGTACAGGTAATACTCCGTCAATCCGGGAATTTCCGGCAGGGTGTCGCAGTCAATCGACCAGTAATCCATATTGACTTTCCCGCGACCGCTATTACCCATATTGCCGTTGGTCGACACCGTCAGTGACAGGCACCCCGTGGAGAGGGTATCCCAGACGGGTACAAAGAGAGTATCACCGACATAAAACTCGATCGGGATGTCATCCGTGAGGCCGGACTCGTAGTCAAAATCGAAACGGATAAAACCATGCACGAGCTGGACCATGCCCGTCCCATAGTCAACGACGACACCCCCCTGGTTGAGATAGATAAAGCCGTCCAGGTGGTCCGGGTACGCGGGTAGTGTCCCGCTCGTGCCGAACGAGTGCCCCAGCCAGCTTGCCGGCCCTGCTGTCACCACAGCCGTGGCGGTATAGGGCACCTCAACGGGGTAGGGGTTCTGAAGGACCAGCGGCGTGTCCACCTGGACCCCGAAAGGACCCCAGGCCGGGTAGCCTATCTCCGTCAGGCTTAAAATAAGCTGGGCCGTTGGCCCCGCCCGGGCAGTGGCGGTTGGCGGTTTTTTCTTGGCGGTTATGGCGGTTGGAACCAGGAGACAAACGAAGGTGAAGGCGAGGATTGGTCGAAACGCTCTCAGCGTCAACATAATGATCCTCCCTGAAATGGACTCTCTTTTCGAAGAAGTCAAAAAGCGACCAAAGATCCCACAGTATATTCTATATAAATATACTCCCTCGGCACCTGTAACGCAAGCCCAAAATGGAGTTGTGGGTCGACTCGTTCCAGCGACCGGCTTCCGGGGCCGGGGTGACCGGCGTATGCCTGGCCATAGATAAGCTGAAATAGTCTAATCAGATAGGGGTAACCTGCCCCCGAAATTGGCGTAAGATACTGCCGTGAAACAAATCACCGGCGCCAGCGTATGAGAACACTGTAGTCTCGCAGATCCCTAAAACGCGCACAAACGGAGTGATAGGTCATGATAAAAAAGATATTCATAATCGCCGCAGTCATAATCGTGGTAGGATTGGTTCTGTTTTTCGCCATTGACGGTTCTGCCAAAAAGGAATCCGGCTTCAAGACCGTCGTCGTCGAACGCGGTTCTATCATCGACAAGGCCCTGGCGGTGGGACGCATCGATCCCAAGAGGGAAATCGCCGTCAAATCTAAAATCTCCGGTATCGTCAGG
>JAOUEU010000132.1 GCA_029858555.1 Candidatus Zixiibacteriota bacterium | reverse complement strand
CTTCATCGTCTATCCTTTGCGTACTTGGAGGGTGAACTCATTTCCGTCATATTCCAGTACCACCGTGCCGCGGTTGATCTTAGTAACCCGTGCTCTATTTATTATATCGCCCATGCGCAGAGTTCTTTTATTGATGATCGCCATCGGTTCGCGTTCGTTGTAGATTATCCCCGACAAGACCCAGGGAGTGTATTCGCTCGCTGTGACAGGGGAGACGTGGCGGCGCAGAAAGGGGTTTTGCCCCCATGGCAGCCTCTCCCTGGCATCGATATCCATGAGACTTATCTCGGCGGAATCCGACACAGGTGATTCCTGGACGGCACTCGGGGAAACCCGGTGTGCGACTGGCGCGGTTTTTTGGGTTTTTGACGGCCAGAAGCTGTAAACCGCGAAGAGGATAGCCAGTACCAGCGCCGAATAGACGAGCCTTTGTCTTGTGCGGTCCGTCATGAATCCTCCTCAAGGGCCCCCAATAGCGCTTTGAAGGTCAGGTTATAGGTCACTGTTTGCCGGTCCTGCCGGTTGGCAAATATCTCGCAACGTTCTATTCCGCGGAAGAAACCGGCCTGTTCCACGGCCCTGACAAATCGGCCAAAGGCCTGGTAATCGCCTGTCAACGTGAGCCTGACCGTCAGGAACTGCGCGGTACTTGAATCTGGAATAATGCTGTTCAGATAAAGCAGTTCCTCCACCGGGGGGGATATCTCCGCGAGGACCAGGTTGCGGCTCTCAGCTTCGCTTTTCAGTTGCCCAAAAAGTCTCAAAACGTCTTCTTTGCTGTAAAGCTTGGAATTCAGCTCACCCCTGAGCTGTTGCAGTTTCCTGCTCTCGTTGAGGTAGGCTGGAAGCTCGCTGAAAGTCCGCTGGTAGTCTGCCAGACGCTTGCCGGTTTCCCGGGTTTCTTGCAGCAGTTGCTTATGCCTCTCGACATGAGGGAGGAAACCTGCGAAAAACCAGGACACGCTCATGGCTGCGAAAACAGTGGCCAATATCTGAATCCTTTTCTTCACAGCACCCCTCGCATATCAAGCACGAATTCGATGGTGAATTTGCCGGCATCCTGTTTCTTGTTATGTCTGACGACTGTCACGTCGCTGTAGAACGGGGAGGCGACCAGGGTTTCGACGTACTCCGCCAAAATGACTTCGGGTGGGATGTCCCTTCCGGTGGCCACTCCCTGGATAGTCAGGTTCCTGCCATCACTGTTGCGGTTGAAATCCAGACGCAGTAATTCAATCGGCGGCGGTGTCAGGCGCGAGAGTTCCTTCAAGCTTAGATGCAGGTAAGAGGGTGACTCTCTGGTCAGCTCCAGATAATTGCGATCTGCGGCGATCTGGCGCTTCAGTACGTTGTATGTATAAAAAGCCTCGGAATTCTTGAACACCTGCTCCTGCCGCCTCAATTCGTTAAGACCGGCCTGATAGATTTCGGTGCGGGTGCTCAGCATATACCAGTTGGCGAATATCAGCATGCTCAAAAACACCAGCCCTCCCCGAGTTGCCAGTTCAATCTTCTTCGCTACGAGTCGCCGGCGGTCCACGGTTGGCAGGAGACTAGTGAGTTCCACCTGGCACGCGCCCGCAGCCAGGGCCGGTAGACAGACGGCGAGGACCTCGGCGTTTTTTTCATCCACAGAAATATGCGACAGCCGGTGGGCGGGGAAGTTCTGAAATGCAAAACCGGTGGGGCTGTTGAGCAATTCGGCCACCTCGTCTCCATAAGACAGGTCACCGTAAATGTAGATTTTGTTGGCGAAGTTGCGTGAATACTGACCGGTGTAATAATCCATGGAAGTCTGAATCTCGGTTGCCAGCGATTCGGCGAAAAAACCAAAGCGTGTGGTGTCCCTGCCACCGTCAAGCATGGCGGAGCCGGTCGAAAGAGTATTGAAAAACTCCAGGCAAGAGCCCTTGTAGAAGGAAATCTCCGAGTCGTGCCGTTTGATGTGAACCAGTGTGTAATACCGGTCGTTACTGAAATCCGGAAGCTGCTCGAGCAGACTGCCGGCAACATCCTGGGTCAGGTAGACGTTTGAGACTTCGAGGCCCAGTTCGTGGAACGGCTTGAGCCGCTCATTCAGAAATCGCCGCGTCGCCGCCAGCAGTGCGACCCGGTAACGCTGCTGTTCCCGGCTGCCGATCTTGAAAACGGTCCGGTAGTTGTGGAAACACTCGGCCACGGGAAACGGCACCTGCCGGCCGAGTTCCAGGGCGATGGCGGAACGAAGGTCCCTTTTGCGCATTACCGGCATGAAAAAAATGCGGTAGGCCGTCTCCCGTCCGGAAACCGCCAGCGAGATCCGGACTCCGCGGCCACCGTGCTCCCGGACAAAGCTGTCAATGGTCTTCGAGATGAAAACTTCGGAGTCGGCTCGCCCGGAATCGCTTGACGGGATGTATATCTTTTCGAGGTGCCGAATCTTCCGGCGCCGGCCAAGATGGTCAACCGCGGCCATCTGAATCGAGTTATCGTCCATCGAAAAAGCCAGGGTCCGGCCGAGAATCCAGTTTCGTCTGGGACGGATTCTGACCGCGGTCGCAGATCTCGGCTCGCGGGCCTGGACTGTCCCGTCTTTTTCGGCCTTAGCGACCGTTGTATGTCTTTGTCGCACGAGCTTGTACATGCTGCTCCCTGGTCAGAACGTCACGATAATCGTATCAGAACCGCCGCTTGAGATTATCCGTCGGTTGAAGGGCTCGTATGTGTACAAAACGCCCCAGGCATCTCTTAAGTAACTGCTCTCGGTACTGTCTATATACGGCCCGTTCCATCCCAGGCGTGTAAGCCTGTCGTAGACGGGCACCGAATCCGGTTTTACAACCAGGTCAACCAGCCCGGACGGTAAGAAACCGGCGTCGCCCTCAAACCCCCTGTCGACATATTCCCCCCCCGCCACGACGTTGGGATTGCCGACGATGGCTTTTATCAGCGAGTTCATCTCGCTCCTGGTGGCGGCTATCTTCGAACTCTCGGCGATATCTGCGAATTTGGGAACGGCAATCGCTGCCAGAATGCCTAACGTCACGATTATTATGACCAGTTCGATCAGCGTAAAGGCACTCTGGCCGAGCCGGCAGTATCGCCTCTTGGTCGGGGTGTCGTTCATGCCGGGACGAGGGAAACTACCACTCGTTTTCGCCGGTCTCACTGCTATTGAGCCAGATTTCTCCCGTCGTCTCGTTGTATGCCCAGCCGCAGTCGGCACCCACGACCGTGCCTCTGACACCGCTGGCGAGAATGGAGTCAGCGAAGCTGGCCTGGTACGGGTTCTCAGGAATAGCCTGTTCCATAACGGTGCCGATTGTCCGCACCTCGTCAAGGGTCGGCCAGGTCGCCGTTCCGGTAACTACCGCCTGGTTTGCATAGAATATGGTGATGCCGGAACGTAGACTCCCCAGAGCGCTGCGGGCGGCGGCTTCTCTGGCCTCAGATGACAGGTCCTGGTATTTTGGGATGGCGACTGCCGCCAGAATACCAAGGATAACGATGATGATAACCAGTTCAATCAGCGTAAAGCCCTTCTGGTCATAGGCAAATCGGTTCATCTTATCCTCCTGGGATTGGTTGTATGCCTTTGTTTTATAGTATCTATATTATCGGCTTTGATGTGGTCTCGGTTTAATCTAACTCGGGTTGAATACCTTGATCAGGTTCCACATGGGCAGCATGATGGCAAGAGCCATGAGCAGCACGAAAACCGCCAGAATCAGAGTCAGCAGGGGCTCCAGTACGGAGGCCAGTTGGCGCGACCGGTACTGTACCTCCCGAGAGTAGTGCTCGCCCAGAACTCCCAGCATTTTCTCCAAAGACCCCGATTCCAGACCGATAGCCATCATTTCAAGCGCCAGATTCGGCAGAAAAACCAGCCCGGCCGAGGGCAGGCTGGATTCCTTGCCAAGGCTGAAAACCTCGCCGAGTTTCGTGATTTCCGCCGCGATCATGCTGTTCCTGACAGATTCGGACAGAATTGAAAGGGATTTTATTATGGGTATACCGGCCTGGTATAAAATCCTGAACATCAGGCTGAAACGCGCCACGTTACCCTTGGTTATTATGTCTCCGAAAACGGGAAGTTTCAGCAAACGACGGTCGATCCAGAGCTTGCCGGCAGGGTAGCCGACCATTCTACGAAAGCCATATAACAGGGCTGCTATCGTCAATAGTAGCAGCCACCAGAACTGGCTGAAAAAACTGCTGACAGCAATCAGCAGTTGAGTCGGTAAAGGCAGTTCGGCGCCGAAATTGCCGTAAAAGGCCACGAACCGGGGAATGACAAAAGTTATCAGAGTGATGAAAGCGGCCACGATAGCGCTGATTACCATCAGGGGGTAACGGATGCCCGACTTGATCTGTCGGTTAAGTTCCAACTCTTTTTCCAGCATTGCCGACAGTTCGCCCAGAATCTCATCGAGTTTACCCGACTCCTCGCCGGCCGCGATGCTGGCACGATAGGTCTGGCTAAACAGATCGTCGTAGTCCTCCATTGCCTGCGAGAGTTGCTTCCCGGACTGCAGGCTGAAACGAATTTGCTCGATAGCGCTGTTGAATCGGCCGCCCTCGGGGCCGATCTTCATTATGGCAAGCGCTCGCAGCAAGGGGACGCCGGCCCGGTAAAGCGTTGCCAGGCTGTTAGTAAACATGATGAGGTTTTCATAGTCGGTGCCCTTGAAAAAACCAGAGAAAGAGAACGGCTTTTTCCGCCGGTGACTGGTTATTCTGACGGGCAGAAGGCGGCGCTCGGCCAGGAATTCGAGCACCTGAACCTGGCTGTCGGCGGCTATCTCGCCCTTCAGGGACTGACCCTCCTCGGACAGGGCCTTGTATTTAAACAACTCCGTCATTTAAGACCGACCGTGATGGTTTCCGGCTCCGGCACGTTGTAATCCTCAACGTACGTAGTCTCTTTGAGAAGCTCTTCCAGCCTTACTTCGCCTTGGGCCACTTTTTCCAGGCCGACCTCGAAGAGCGGTACATAGCCGAAACGCCGGGCCTCTTCTCGAACCCGGTTGACCGAGGCATTATCAATTATGAGTTCCGTAATACGGGGATTGACGTCGACAAATTCGAAAATTCCTGTAAGGCCCTTGTAGCCGGTTTGCTTGCACTGGCTGCAACCCAGACCACGCTTGAAGTCGAAGGTGTCGGCCAGTTCGATAAGCCCGGCTCTCTGCAGGATGGCATCCGGGGGACGGTAAGATTCAAGGCAATTGGGGCAGTTGGTCCGAACGAGCCGCTGCGCCAGCACTCCCTTCAGTGCCGATGCCACCAAGTACGTCTCGATACCCATATCCACCAGTCGCGTGACCGCCGACGGCGCGTCGTTGGTGTGGATGGTAGAGAAAACCAGGTGACCAGTAAGCGACGACCGGATAGCCATGCGAGCGGTCTCGGTGTCGCGAATCTCACCGACCATTACCACATCGGGGTTTTGCCGGAGAATGGCCCGCAGGGCCGAAGGATATGTCAGCCCGGCCTTTTCATTTATCTGAATCTGGATTATCAAATGCAGAGAATACTCGACGGGGTCTTCCACCGTAATGATGTTCTTCTCGACCGAGTTTATGTCATGCAAAGTAGCATACAGTGTCGATGTCTTGCCGCTCGAAGTCGGTCCCGAAATCAGAATCAGGCCTTCCGGCTTGTGGATGATCTGCCTCCAGGCGGCTTCTGTCTTCTGGTTGAGCCCCAGCTGGGCGAACGACAGGAGCAGGTTACGACGGTCTAGAATTCGCAATACAATTTTCTCGCCGTGGATAGTGGGCAGGGTGGACACGCGCAGGTCTATGCCGGCGCCGTCGACAACGCTGAGGAAGCGACCGTCCTGGGGCAAGCGCTTCTCAGAAACATCGAGGTTGGCCGCGATCTTGATGCGCGAGATGAGTTCGTTTTGCATCGACTTGGGTGGAGCAGCCTCTTCTCTCATGGTGTTGTTGATCCGATAGCGGATACGCAGCCGGTCCTCCTCGGGTTCGATATGGATGTCCGAGGCGTTGTCTTTTACGGCCTTCGATATGATCAGGTCGACCAGTTTAGCTATTGGGTTCTCCGCTTCGCCTCGCCCCGCAATGGCTGTCTCTGTCAGCCGCCGGGCCGGGCCTTCGCCCCGGTTGGCAATAATCTGGTTCAGGGAGTCGGCTACCGAATAGTACTGGTCGATAGCGCCTTTTATCTCAGACGCCGCCGCGATGGCTCGCTTTATATTGCGGCCCGTGATGTACTTGATCTCGTCGATGGCGATAATATTAAGGGGGTCGGCCATCGCCAGGGTCAGCGTATTGGCTATCTCAAAGATCGGTATGAGCAGGTAGCGACGAGCGACGTCCACCGGCACCCGCTGGACAACTTTCGGATCTATGACCATCTGGTCCAGGGACACCCGCGGGATCGACAGCCGCTCCGAGATCGTCTCGATAAGCTCCGATTCTGTGATGCACTGCTTCTCGACCAGGATTTCTCCGAGTCTCTTGCCGGAGACGGCCTGCTCTTTGAGGCATTCATCGAGTTGTCCGGCGGTGAGGAGCCCTTTTTCGACTAGAAGATCACCGATTTTTTTCTTTATCATGGTCTGTTATTTTCCCGACGATGTTAACCACTATATTATCGGCAGGATGGCGATCTGCCTGAAGTTGGCCGATAACGCCGATTGAACACCACCGGGCATTATTTTGTTGAAACAGTCAGAGCCAGGTGTTTTCTTGCGGAGTCTGTTGGAGGAAGCGGTTGCAGAAGAAATGTCATCTCAGGTTATTGGCATCTTTGGCGTTCGTCGCCGCCCTGGGCCCGTGCGATCTTAGCGCCGGCCAAGTTGGCCTCGTCGGAGAAGACGGAGTCAAACCGCCGGAGTACGAGGGCCTCATTGTCGATTCCATATCCATCGATAACCGCAACATTTATGATACCGACCAGAAGAAATACAGCGGCTTTTTGTTCAAATTGGTCAACCGCCTGCATTACCGGACGAGACAACATGTCGTAAGGCGGGAACTGCTATTGCAGAAGGGAGACCCCTTTTCCTGGGAACTCGCCGAGGAAACCGCCCGAAACCTGCGCAACAGGCTGGCCATCTACCAGGCGCGGGTGGGGGTCCGCAGACTTCAGGACGACCGCCTGCTCCTCGGCGTCACCACCACGGACCAGTGGAGCCTGGCCGGCGGCGTCGAGATTAAACGTGACGGCAACGAGACGGATTATCGGCTCTGGGGAGAAGAGAAAAACCTCCTCGGACGGAATCTTTTCGCTTCGGTCGAGTATTTTATGGAGGCGACCGAAGATGATTACTTCGCTACTCGATTTATCGATGAAAGAGTGCTAAATCGACCGTTTCGTTTCATCTTTGGATACAGCAACAGTGCCACCGGCAGTTATACTCAGTTCAGCTTCTCTCGACCTTTCTACAACTTGCGCCAGCGCTTCGGCTTTAACATCAGCATGCTGGCCACCGGCGGCAGGGTCGACAACTACCGCAACGAAGTCAGAATATCCGAATCGGACCGCGAAGGCGACCTCGCCAGCTTCCAGGCCGAGTACCGATTCGGTTCTTACAAACGCAAGCTGAGCCTGATAGGCCAGCATACCTATCGCTACGAAGACGTGTTCGCCAACCGGATTCTGGCCGATAACGCCGACGACAGCGCCACGGCCATAAGCGGCCTGCCTATTGACTCGGTCTACCACGAGAACCGCCTGGCCGTACAACTGTCGAATGTCGATTTTATGACCGGCAAGCATATCGACGGCTACGGTTACGTCGAAGACATTACGACCGGCCAGATTTTCCTGGTGGGTTTTACACGCGCCTTTGAACCGGATTATGACGAATACCTCTACGACGCCGTCGAACTGCAGCTCAGTCAGAGGTACCGTGTTCATTCTCATCTGTTCTCGCTGACATATAGCAGAATTTTCTGGTTCAGAGGAGGTGACGACCACCGGCGGATATCGACATTAACGGCCAATTACTACAACAACGGGCTGTCGTTTTTCACTCTGGCGATGCGGGCCCTGTACTGGTCGGATTGGAACAGCCGCGGTGACAATTATCTGAACCTTGGCGGTGAGTCGGGCCTCAGAGGGTATGATAAGTATTTCAGGGACGGTAATCGCCTGGCTGTAGCCAATGTGGAGGGTCGCTTCTTCTCCGACGTGGAAATTCTTTCGGTGTCGCTTGGGGGGGCCGTTTTCAGCGATTTTGGGCGAACCTGGCGGGCCGGCGAACCCCTTAAGTTCAGAGATTTTTACGCCAGTGTGGGGGTTGGCCTGCGGCTGTTCGTCGAGCGTACGTCGAAAGGTAGAGTACTGCGTTTCGATCTGTCCTATTCGAATCGGAAGGACTGGCAGTTTTCGGTGGGCACGGGTCAGTACTTCTCGGCCCGCGCGAACAGTTTCCTGTTGACAATCCAGTGATATTCAATAAATTAGAAGTATGGCGGATGCTTTGTCCGGTCTTGAGCCGGACCCTGGTACATACCGGTCACGCCCGCGAAATCGGATATCGGTTGGACCCTGATATCTTCCCATCCTTGAACTCTGTTCCTGACAGAAGTGTTACTGAATGAACGGGCAAAGCGCAAAGTGGAATGGAACCGTGTATAAGCTTTGGAGAGATTAACCCAGGTCGTCGG
This sequence comes from Candidatus Zixiibacteriota bacterium, assembly GCA_029858555.1. Lineage (GTDB taxonomy): Bacteria > Zixibacteria > MSB-5A5 > GN15 > FEB-12 > DAOUUR01. Next base: position 325 of record JAOUEU010000132.1, on the reverse strand, counting down.
ACGAATATTACAGAACAACACAGGACGGTCGATATTATCATTACACTTATGGATGAGTCAAGACTGAAAACAGCAAAATCAAGCTGGAAAACGGCAGTTTTAATCGCGGCTGTGTTTGTTGCAGCCAGCGGTCCGGCCATGAGTGCCGAGGTCACGCAACGCCTCAGTGACCCTTTGAGTGCCATTGAAACCGATTACCGGGCCGGCAAAGTAACTCTTGATGAAAAGGTTCTGCTGCAAATCAAGGCTATCAGCGACCCCGCAAGTCTGCCCTCACAGTACCGTAGTGCCGACGCCGCTTCCGGCATACGTGACTTCCGCGGCG
>JAOUEU010000006.1 GCA_029858555.1 Candidatus Zixiibacteriota bacterium | reverse complement strand
ATCCCTCTGTACTTCATCAGCGTGGCGATATCATAGGCCGCCATCACCCGAATGATATACTCGCCGTGTCCCGTGGCCGACACCGCGCACGTATCGTTGTCGGCATACGTGCCCGCACCGATTATGGGCGTATCGCCGATGCGCCCGAACCGGCAACCCGTCATGCCGCCGGTGGACGTTCCCGCTGCCAGGTTGCCCGCCCGGTCGAGCGCCACCGCACCCACCGTGCCGTGTTTATTGTCGTCCTCGGCGCTCCCCTCGGAAAGCTCCGTCATGTCCGCGCGTCGGGCTTCTCGCTCTTTCAACTCCTCGAGCTGCTTCCAGCGCCGTTCGGTAAAGAAATAATCATCATCGACAAGTGCCATCCCGTGCGCGCGAGCGAACTCTTCCGCGCCCTCCTGCGCCATAAGTATGTGCGGCGATTTCTCCATCACCAGTCGCGCCAGGTCGATAGGGTTCTTGATATGCTGTATGCCTGCCACTGCACCCACCTTGAGGTTGCTGCCGTCCATGATGGCCGCATCCTGTCGATGGCCGCCCTCGTATGTGAACACCGCCCCCTTGCCGGCATTGAACAGCGGCGAGTCTTCCATCACGTTGATCGCTTTCTGCACGGCGTCAAGACTGCTGCCGCCGCTTTTCAGTACCTCGTACCCGGTCAGTAGAACTACCGGCAGTATCGCGCGGTATTCTTTCTCCAACTCCGGCGGCATATTGCGCTTGGCAATAGCCCCCGCCCCCCCGTGTATCACCAGACCAAAATCAGACATGGTTTCCCGTCACACTATAAATTGATTAATAAACGCATCGCCACCGACCGGCTCAGGTTTTCTCCTTCACCGTCTCCAGAACGCGTTTGATGATATCCATGGTGTCCACTCCGTCGGCCTCGGCGTTAAACGACGTCACAATGCGATGCCGCAGCACCGGGTAGGCGGCAAAGCGCACATCCTCCGGCCCGGGCGTGGGCCGGCCATCCAGGATGGCCCGCGTTTTGGCGGCCAGGATCAAGTACTGCGAAGCGCGCGGCCCGGCTCCCCAGTTGACCCAGTTCTTGATGTAATCGGGGGCGTCATCTTCAGTCGGACGCGTCGCCCGCACCAGCGCCACGGCATACTCGACCAGGTGATCCGACACCGGCACCCGCCGCACAAGTTTCTGAAAACCGATGATGTCTTCCGGTGAAAGGATTTTCTCCAAATGGTAATCAAGAACGGCGGTGGTCGATTTGACGATTTCGCGCTCTTCGACTCCCGAGGGGTAGTCGACAAAGACGTTGAACATGAAGCGATCGAGCTGCGCCTCCGGAAGCGGGTAGGTGCCCTCCTGCTCGATCGGGTTCTGCGTAGCCAGCACGAAAAACGGCTCATCAAGTTTATAAGTCTCACCGGCGGCCGTCACCTCGTGTTCCTGCATCGCCTGCAGAAGGGCCGCCTGCGTTTTCGGCGGCGTGCGGTTGATTTCGTCGGCCAGAATGATATTGGCAAACACCGGCCCCTTCACAAAGCGAAAAGACCGCTGCCCGGAAGCGCGATCCTCGTCGATAATCTCGGTACCGGTAATATCGGAGGGCATCAGGTCGGGGGTGAACTGGATACGGTTGAATTCGAGATTCAGAACATTCGAAAGCGTTGAAATCAGGAGGGTCTTGGCCAGACCCGGCACCCCCACCAGCAGGCAGTGACCGGCCGACAGCAGGGATATCAGGAGCTGTTCGATCACTTTATCCTGGCCGATTATGACCTTGGCGATTTCCGATTTAATTCTCTGGTAGGCAGTGTTGAGGTTCTCGACGGCTGTCATATCAGAGCGAGGCTCAGCTGGCGACATCTATTCCTCCGGGTGTTTCGCAGTTTCTTTCTGAATTGTTCCGTTTATACTGGTTAAACGGCGAAAAGTTACTACTTATCTCGTTGAAAATCAATAGAGAGAGCCTGAAAAAGTCACCGATGCCTTGCCGCGGCGGCATGGGCTTGATATCGAGCCGTGAAGAGTCACATCTGAGAGAGCCTGACGGCATTCTGAATGTGAGAGATTGCCCCTCCGGGATAATCCGTTACATGACAAAAACAGGCTAACTACAATTCAAACTTTGGCTTAAAGTACGGATTTTTGTGGATAAAAGGCGGATTGTAGGCCGGCCTAAATGATATTATTTTGTTTTACACCAACAAGATAAGGGGTTGTCCACAATATTCGGACCTTTTCCACAAACATCAACGAATGTGGATTTGTCCACAGCAATTAGTCGTCGTCTCTGTTAACAAGAATTTCTGCCTTCTGTTTCTCAGCCGGCAAAAATCCCAGATCGGGACCCCTATCTTTCATATTACAGGCTCCGCAGAAGACGGCCCCCTGCTCAATCACCAGGGATTTGGTCTTCAAGTCCCCTTCCATCTCGCACTTAGCCTGCAGTTCAATCTTCTCGACGGCGTTGATATTGCCGACCATGCGCCCGGCCACGATGGCGGTGTCGGCTTCTATTTCAGCCTCCACCAGACCAGTAGCCCCGATCGTCACACAATCCGAACAAATGACCTTACCCTTAACGGTACCGTCGACTCGAAGCGCCCCTTTAACGTCCAGGGTGCCCGTTATAATGGTGTCCTTGCCAATTATGGTGTTCATCAAACCATCCACTTCGTTATTGGTTGACTTTTTTATCATACGGATTTTCCAAAGGATTTATGGGTTCATCGTGAATTCTCATCTCGTAATGAAGGTGCGGGGCGGTGGATATGCCGGTATTGCCCGAGAGCGCTACCCGACCGCCGGCCGGAACCTTCTGCCCCAGCTCGACCAGTAATTCGCTGTTGTGGCCGTATATCGTCGCCACGCTGTCGTTGTGTCTCAAAACCACCATGTATCCATACACCGAATCGTAATCGGCATACATGACCATCCCCGCCGCCGTCGCCAGGACCGGCGTGCCCTCGGCACAGGCGATGTCAATACCCGGATGATACCGTTCCTCATCGGCAGTCTCAAAACCCTGGCTTATAAATCCTTGAATCGGCAGACCGGCGGGAAAACTCCAGTCCTGTGTGCCGGCGCGGTCGGCCAGTGCGATCGCCGCCCTGTCCAGTGACGCGAACATCGTGGAATCATCGGGAATCTCCGGGAATTCGTAATCGATACCGGCCAGTTTCACCAGCCGGCCCACAATATCGCGCGTCTGCTTCAGGTTGTCTTCGAGCATCTTGACCTTGTACTGGTATCGCAAAAGTCGTTCATTCTCCGCTTCCAGCCTGTCGGTCATTGCCGCTCGCGTCAGAACTTTTCCGTAAAAGGCGAAGAACAAGACGATGCCAACCAGAACACACGCGATGAATATGATTATGAACTGGAGCAGCCATTGCCGGATACGGAACCCCCTGCGTGATTCCGTGCCCTCCGGCACAATCATGACCGTTACGTACTTTGCCTTTCCCATGGGCTATTGCTCGATGCGGCGGAACAGTTCCAGCAGACGATTGAGATCGTCATCCCCGTAATATTCGATCTTTATCCGGCCGCGTTTCAAACCATGGCTGATTTTCACCGATGTTGCCAGCAGGCGCTTGAGGTACGATTCCATCTCCGCGATCGCCGGCAGTTTTTTCTTCGGCACCAGTCGCCGGCGAGTGCTCCGGCGGGTAACTTCCTCTGTCTGCCGCACCGAGAGCGACTCGTTGACTATTCGCTCACTCAGGCGAAGCATCTCGGCCTCGTCATTTACCGCCAGCACCGCCCGGGCATGGCCCTCGCTCAGTTTGCCTTCGCGGATGTAGCTCTTGACCGAATCCGGAAGCATGAGCAGCCGCAACAGGTTGGTCACGGCCGTGCGGCTGCGTCCGACTTTCTCGGCCACCTCCCGCTGAGTCAAACCGCACTTCTCAATGAGCATCCGGTAGGCCTCGGCCACCTCGAGCGGATTGAGGTTTTCCCTCTGCAGGTTTTCGACCAGGGCCAGTTCCAGCATACCCGCATCATCAACGTCCTCCATGACCATCACGGGAATCTCTTCCAGGCCGGCCAGCCGGGCCGCCCGGAAGCGCCGCTCGCCGACTATGATCGTGTAAACGGCGCCGTCCTGCCTGACAACGATAGGTTGTATGATACCGTTCATCTTGAAAGATTCGGCCAGTTCGATAAGCGAAGCCTCATCGAAGTCGCGGCGCGGCTGCATCGGGTTGGGCGCGATGCCGTCCAGCGATACCATCCGTAGTCTCTTTTCACCCGCCGCTTTGCCGGCCTCGCTCGGAATCAAAGCACCCAGGCCTTTACCCAGAACAACTTTGCTCATTGTGCCATAACCTCTTTTGTCAGAGCCATGTAGTTTTCGGCGCCAGTAGACAGAATATCGTAAAGGATGATCGGTTTGCCAAACGACGGCGCTTCGGAAAGACGGACGTTGCGGGAGATGACGGTATCGTAGACTTTATCGTCGAAATACTTGCGCACCTCATCCGAAACCTGCCGCGAAAGGTTCAGGCGGCTGTCGTACATCGTTAGCAATACTCCCTCAATTGTCAAAGACGGATTGAGATGCTCCTGGATCAGCTTGATCGTGTTCAAAAGCTGGCCCAGCCCCTCGAGCGCATAGTACTCGCACTGGATCGGGATAATCACGGAATCGGCCGCCGTGAGGGTGTTGATGGTCAATAGACCCAGCGAGGGCGGACAGTCTATGACGATGTACTGATACTCGTCAACCACCTCCGTCAGCACCGACCGGAGACGCGTCTCCCGCGAGAGCATACTGACCAGCTCCACCTCCGCACCCACCAGCGATATCGACGACGGCACCAGGTGGAGATATTGCAGGTCGGTCGGTTTGATAACTTCGCGAATGGGCCTGGCGTCAATAAGCACATCATAGACCGATGATTCCACTGCCGTCTTGTCAAAACCGACCCCGCTGGTGGAATTGGCCTGCGGATCCATGTCTATCAGCAGTGTCTTCTGCTCGGCGGCGGCCAGGCACGAACTCAGATTCACGGCCGTGGTCGTCTTGCCGACACCGCCCTTCTGATTGGCGATTGCTATAATCTTACCCAAAACTCATCCCGTCATTTTCAGTACTGTTATAAGGTTTTGGGTAGTTTATGGTAAGGTCTCTAAAAATCAACAAAAAACCAGGTGTGGACTACGTTTTTACAAAAAGCGTGTAAGATATCGGATGAGATTCGCGGCCAACACGATAGCTGCCGGACGAACAGTTCCACCGGTCGGAACCGGTCGGAAAGTCTGAAGCTGCGTAGTACAAAAATCTTCCCCCCGGTTTGACCGCCGCCATTATGGCCGTAAACAGGGGCTGAGTCAGCCGCACCAGGCGGAGCGTCACCAGGTCAAAATCTTCGTGGAATGACGTCGTCTCGAATGTAGTAGCCAGGATCGTGGCCTTGACGCCCAGGGCAAGGAGAATACGCCTGAGAGCTGACGCTTTCTTCTGTGTTCGTTCGACAAGCACCGCCCGTGCGACCGAGTGCGTGAGAAGAATGGGTACCGCTGGAAAGCCGCCGCCGGAGCCGATGTCAAGGTACGACTCGACGCTGGCCGACGGGATAGTCTCAAAAACAGCCAGTGATTCGGCCGCTAATTGGGTAAGGCGATCGCCGCTGATGGTTTCACGTGAAACCAGGTTGACCCGCTTATTTTCACGGGCCAGGTGGCTGAAAAATCGATCTAAGCTTTTTGTGGGATCGTACTTATCCAGCAGATCTTTTGCGTTATAGATAAGCGCACTATCAGATGAATTCATCAGTCGGCACCTTTATGTCTCATCAGGTAAACTGAAAGAACAGCAATATCACCCGGACTGACACCCTCTATCCGGCCGGCTTGACCCAGTGAGGCCGGACGGAAGTGAAGGAACTTCTCCCGCGCTTCCACTTTCAAGCCGCTCACTGTCTCATAATCGAAATCGAAGGGGATTCTCTCCTCTTCCATGCGTCTGAACTTTTCAATTTCCCGCTTCTGTTTGCCAATATAGCCGCTGTACCTGATGAAAATAGCCGCCCGTTCGAGAACCTCGTGCCTGTCGGGCAAGGCCGGGTCTGCCTGTTTGAGAAAGGGCAGGGCCTCATTGATAGTTATGTTAGGTTGCTTCAATAGATTTTCGAGGCTGATCCTTTCGGTCTTTTTGAACCTAATACCCAGGTCCCCCAAATCGGCCACCTTGATGCGGGTCCTCCGGAGCCTGTTGATTACACCTTCTGTTTCTTTTTTCAGCTTTTCGAACTCTGCGAAGTCACCCTCCGGGATCAAGCCGTATTTCTTAGCGTAGCCAAAAAGCCGGTCTCGCGCATTGTCCTCGCGCAGGGCCAGACGGTACTCGGCCCTTGAAGTGAAAAGACGGTAAGGTTCTGTGGTCGAGCGCGTTGTCAGGTCATCGATCATAACACCGATATAGGCCTCGGAGCGATCGAGAACAAACGGCGGCTCATGCTCTATATAAAGAACCGCATTAATTCCGGCCATCAACCCCTGGCCGGCCGCCTCTTCGTATCCCGAAGTCCCGTTTATTTGTCCGGCGAAAAACAAACCGCGGACTCGCCTCGTTTCCAGCGAAGGTTTTATTTGATAGGCCGGACTGTAATCATATTCAATAGCATACCCCGGCCTCGTTATTTTTGCATGTTCCAATCCCACCACGGTTCTGATCGCTGAATTTTGCACTTCTTCAGGCAGAGCGGTTGAAAAGCCGTTGGGATATATCTCGTTAGTTCCGTTGCCTTCCGGCTCCAGAAAGATCTGATGACTTTCCTTGTCGGCGAAACGATGAAACTTGGCCTCGATTGAAGGACAATACCTTGGGCCGGTTGACGTGATCTGGCCTGAGAATATCGGCGAGCGGCCAAAATTGGCGGATATGATTCTTTTGGTCTCAGCAGTTGTTTTGGTCAGATAACAGGCAACCTGATCGACCTTTCGTCGCCCGTTGCTATAAGAAAAGAACGGTATAGGTTCATGGCCTTGTTGCTTTTCGCATTTCTCCCAATTTACAGTGTCCCCGTCAAGGCGGGGGGGAGTGCCGGTTTTCAGTCTTCCCAGCTCAAATCCCAAAGACAGCAGGGACTTGCTCAATTCGTAAGCGGCCTGTTCATCCATTCGACCGGCCTTTATTTTCTTCTCGCCGATATGGATCAGTCCCGCGAGGAATGTCCCGGTGGTTACGATAACCGCCCTTGAACGAATGATTTCCCCCTGCTCGGTTCTGACTCCGCAAACGGCTGTACCGTCGGCGAGCAGCTCCCCGGCCACATCTTCCACCATGGTCACGTTTTTGTGAGCGCCGACAAGATCAGAGACGTATTTGGTGTAAGCAATACGGTCAGCCTGTACCCGAGTAGACCAGACCGCCGGACCACGCGACAAGTTCAGACGCCGAAACTGTATACCAGTAGCGTCGATAGCCCGTCCCATCAACCCGCCGAGGGCATCGACCTCCTTGACAACGTGGGACTTGGCAATACCGCCGATGGCCGGATTGCAGGACATCAGGGCCAGTCTATTCGCATCCATAGTGATCAACGCCGCCGTCTTGCCCATGCGGGCCACGGCCAGGGCCGCTTCAACACCGGCATGGCCACCGCCAATCACGGCTACATCGTAAATGTTTTCTAGGCTCTTGTTCATGTATTGATGCCTGTTCCGTTGTCAGATGAGTCAGACGCCACCAGTTTCACGTGAAACCGGTACAATGTTTTCAGGCTCTCACTTTCCAACACAGAATTTTGAAAAGATCCGAGCCAGTATCTCCTCGGTATATATCCGTCCGGTAATCTCGTCAATATCACTAACCGCCTGCCGCAAGTCAAAGGCAGTTAACTCCGGACTCTCGGCAGCCTTGAGTTTTGACCGAGCTTTCCTGAGATTCGCGATAGCCGAGACCAGCTTCTGGCGGTGCCTGGCTGAAGTCACCACCACCCCCGAGGTGAGGTCAGGCATACTCCTATTAATATGTGAAACGATCGCCTTCTTCAAACGTTTGATTCCCCGACCTGTAAGACAGGATATGGGGAAGACCAAATTTGATTTCTCCGTGAGCCGAGTCAAATGCGACGAATAATTTTTCAGCAGATCTATCTTGTTGGCGAGCAACAAATTAAGATTGTGTTTTAGAGACTTTAAGTCCGCCTCGAGGTTTTTTTGCCAGGATTTCTCACAAATGTCAAACATCCACAGTATCAGGTCAGCCTCATCGATTATTTTCATGGCCGATTTCTGCCCGGCTTTCTCAATGACGCCTCCCCTGGCGCGAAGGCCGGCGGTGTCAACCAGGTTGACAGCAAAACCGTCAAGTTCCACCCATTCGGACAGGTAGTCGCGGGTAGTGCCGGCCGTCTCTGTGACCAGGGCTCGCTCCTGTCGGAGCATGAGATTGAATAACGAGGATTTCCCGGAGTTCGGCCGGCCGGCGATGGCGATCTTATAGCCTTCTCTTATAATTCTTCCGCCCCGGTAGCTGTCGACCAGCTCCCTGATATCGACGATTATGCTGTCCAGTGACGGAACCAGCTTGACGCCTTCGGCCGGATCGATCTCCTCCTCGGGAAAATCAATGGAGGCTTCCACCTGGGCCATGATCTCCACCAGCTCGTCACGCAATTTTTCGATGCGTTCGCTGTAAGCACCGATGAGATGCTCCCGGGCGGTTTCGAACGATGCTGATGTGTTGGCGGCAATGATCTCCGCGACGGCCTCGGCGTGCACCAGGTCGATGCGACCGGAGAGAAAGGCCAGCCTGGTGAACTCACCCGGCTCGGCGGCCCGTGCGCCTGAGGCCAGCAGGTTGTCGAGTATCTCCCTGACTACTTCCCGACCCCCGTGACAATACAGCTCCACCTGTTCCAGACCCGTGTACGACCTGCCTTCCGGCATAAAAACCGCCATCACCTCATCGACCGCACACCCCTGCGGATTGAGAAACTGTCCGTATCGCATGAGGAAGGGTACGGCGGCAGATGCCTCCGTCGCCCGGGATGCTGCCCGGAAGTGTTTCTCCAGCAGAGCGCGGCTGCGCCGCCCGGCGATGCGGACAGCCGCAATGCCGCCTTCCCCCGGAGGGGTGATGATGGCGGCAATAGTCTCGTCAAATGCGAGACGGATGCGCCCTTTGTTCTGCGGACACATGGCTACTTGGCGGTTTGGATCTGCGGGTTTTTATCCCGACGGAAAACAAGATAGTCCAGCAGCGAGAACACCGAGAAGCACGTCCAGTACAGCACCAGGCCGGCGGCGAATTTGTAGAAGATGAACCCCATGAACAGCGGCATGATATACATGAAGGCCTTGTTCTGCTGCGTGGAGGCCATCGTGAACTTCTGCGAGACAAACTGCGCCACGATCATAATTATCACCAGAACGATATACGGGTCGGCGAAACCGCTCGCCCCGCGTGACAGGTCGGATATGAACCACACAAAAGGTGCGTCGCGAAGCAGGATGGTCGAGCGGAAAACGGAGAACAACGCAAAAAAGAGCGGCATCTGCGGCAAAATCGGCAGACAGCCCGAGATCGGGTTCACACCGTGCGCCTTGTACAGCTTCATCATTTCCTGGTTGAGCGCCTGCGGGTTCTTTTTGTGTTTCTCCTTGAGCGCCTCTATTTTCGGCTGAAGCGTTTTCATCGCCTGCATCGACTTGAATGATTTCATCGACAGCGGCAGCGTCACGATCTTCACCAGCAATGCGAACAGGATTATGACCAGACCGTAATTGGGAACCACGCTGTAAAGGCGGGGCAGAAGCCAGATGATGGCAATGGCGAACGGCTTGATTATCCAGCCGACGAACGGTGTCGTGCCGATATCGAGCATGTCCTCCAGGCCCACATCGTATTTCGACATCAGCGTGTAATCCAACGGCCCCACGAATACGGTAAAGCTGTCGGCAATAGCCGGGGCGTTGGCGAACTGCATCTCCAGGCCGGCCGTGATTTTCCTTTGTTCCACCTTGCCGTCAGCGGTCATCACATTGTTTTTCGTACCCCGGGCGACAGCCGCATCACCATCCCGGTTTTTCGGGATTATCACCGCCGCGAAATATTTCGCGCGCACCCCCGCCCAGGTGGTCGCTCCCGTCAAATCCTGCTTGAGCACGCCGTCTTCGAAATCGTCCAGCTTCTCCCGCGAACCGGCCATCATCGCCACCGCTTCCATCGCCTGGTAATCCGTCTGCAAATCAGGTTCCGTCACCCCCAGCGGCGTATTCCACATCATGTTGTACTTGCGCTCAAAACCAAACGCCACCGTCTCGCGTACTTCGAACACCAGGTCGAAGGCGTACCGATCGGGGTAGAACCGGTAAGATTTGATTACTTCGCCACCTTCCGGACGCCGGTATGTATAAATGACATCCAGCGGCTCGCGGGTCGCGTCATAGCTGCCCGGCAGTATGCTGGCGCCGTAGTGGATTGACGAAGTTGAGAAGGTCCCGCCAGCGAATGTCGCCTCAGGGGTTGCCGAAACGGCTTCCGGAAGCATCTGGATGGGGCCGTCCTTGCGGTAGGTATAGTCATTCAGAAGCATCGAGACCGGCCCACCGCCATAGCTCGTCAGAATTACCGAATATTTGTTTGTGTTAACTATAATTGTATCAACAACATAATTAGTATCAAGCATCGGCTCTGCCAAAATGGCGGCCTCTTCAAGCCTTTGTGGCGCAATAATCTGAGAAGTGTCTTCGACAGCAGGTGATGTCGGCGGTGGCTGCTGAGATAGCGCAACGGTATCAGTCGGCACCTCCGCCGGCGGCTGTTCGGCCGGAGGCTTCATGAACCCCAGCCGCTGCATGATCGGGAAATAGAATATTACGATGAGTGCCAGGATGACAACCAATGCTATCGTTTTCTTATCCAACTTGACTTCCTTGTTATCCTATTATAATCCAACAACATAATATTCACTTCACAGGGTCATAGCCACCTTCATGCCACGGGTGGCAGCGCAGGAGCCGCCGGGCGGCCATAAGGCTGCCTTTGAAAAGACCGTATTTTCTCAGAGCGTCTTCGGCATAGTGCGAGCAACTGGGCCAGTATCGGCAGGAAGTCCCGAACATAGGGGATAAGGCAAAGCGATACAAATAGATAGCAAATATGAAGGGGTAAGCCAGTAAACTCGTCCTACTTTGCCCGGGACTCAATGACTCTGAATAACTGCTCAATTTCGCCATTTAAGGAATTAAGATCCAAATCCTGCGTTGATACTTTTAAGAGAACCGCCATCCTGACGTTATCCCCAAGAATGTGCCGGTTAACTCGAATGGCTTCTCGGAAAAGTCGTTTGGCCCGGTTACGTTTGACGGCCGGGCCATAATTCTTGGGAACGAAAACGCCGTAAGAGAACTTCTCGTTTTTCTCCCACACCAGGGTAAAATAATCCCCAGATAACCGTCGCCCGCTTTTGAAAAGACGGTCGATCTCCAGCCGGCTTTTCAGGCTCAAGCTTCTGGGAAGTTTATTTTTTACGACCAACTCTAGGCGCTAATCTTTTTCTGCCTTTGGCTCTCCGACGGGCCAGGACTTTGCGGCCGCCCTTGGTGCTCAGCCGCTTGCGAAACCCGTGGTCGTTGAGCATCTTACGATTCGATGGTTGATACGTTCTTTTCATTGTCTTCTCATTTCATTTACTACAGCCCGAAAATATAACCTTTTTCGACCAATCGTCAAGGGAATAAATCACCCGCCGACGCGGCCTTTTGGCTATGATAGATATCTGGATTAACAAGCCCACGTGCCGGTTTGTTCAGCCCTGAGCGAAGATTGTCAGGGGCGACGGGTGGCGTGCTCCAACTCGTTTGGCCGTGATCTCCATCCGCCGTCTGCTGCCACGCGGATGCTATCTAAGGGATGTTCTCCATGAAAAGCCACTGGCCGCTTGTCGCATCAACGACACACCTCAGAGAGACTCTCTCATCCTCTCTGTTGCGCGAACCGCCCAGTAAGATTGGGTACGGCACCCCGCGCGTAGTTATACACCAGACCGGCCGCGGCGCACTGTCGGTCTTCTGAGAATGTAGAACGTAGTGAGCTATTACTTCCTCTGCCGCAAAGGGAGAGCAGCCGGCGGCAGACAGGTAGGCATCCATAAACGGGACCTTGGGAGGCGTATCTGGAAAACCGTGATATGTCTCATTGCCCCATATCCAGCTTGTCAGTACCTTGCCGGATGGAAGGGGCTCCCAGAGCGAATCACGCCCCACATATGGGTGATACGACCTTAAATAGTTTGCCCGTCTCCTTGTCTAAGTAGACTTCGAAATCCATTACAGCCTGCGGCTGGTTCTCAAGCCCCTTATGTGCCTCTTGCTGGACGATGACATTTCTGAACGTGACCACCCAGGCACTTTTACCCTCTATTGAATCACTCAGAAACGGAATATTGTCATCGTGCATAACCGTGATCCGAGTCATGGCATCTGCCAGAGAATCCGAGATCGCGAGATCCCTTTCCAGGCCGGTATACTGCGATGCTATCTCCAATGCTTCGGCCTTCGACGTAATTGCCCCGCGCTCGGCGGCAGCAGCGCTTGACGTACAGCAGAAGGCCAGTAGAACAAATGGAGTCAAGTATGTCATGGTCTTGCCCTCAGCCGTTCTCAGTCCGGACCTGGTCCAATACCTCGCAGTCTCTTAACAGCGTGCCCCATCCCCGGTGCATTGCTTATGAAAATAACATGACCAGTCTTAGCATTCACTACCTGCCTTACCTGGTTTCGCATGTAGACCGGGACAGAATCACCGGGCCCTTTTGGAGTGACTGGGGGAATGCCACGTAATGTTATTACCCAAACCAAACGCGGTGACTCCCAGAATTTGCCCATCAGGATATACTGAATGGTGATCTGCTTGGCCGAGAATGGGTCCCTGGGACAGCCCAAAAGTGCTCTTCCCATGCTAACCGGGGGAAATGCTGGGGGTTCGAGATATGTTTCGCCGCCGGCTGCAATCTGCTGCTCGGCCTCGGCTGCCGTGATTGTCAGGTCTTTCTCCGGGTTCAAAGCTTTGTAGTCGCAGACGGCTTTCAGGAAACGCCCGGTCGTGGAGTCGATATAAACCTGAAACGTCCGCAGCAGACTCGAGTCTGATTGCCCCTTCTTTGGTTCCGCCAGTCGAACATCACGAAATGTAATACACCAGGCTTTTTCTCCACCCCGGAACTTCGACAGGAAAGGAGTCGTGCTGTCAATCAGTGATACGAGTTTGACGTCGTCGTCTGAGAGCAGGTTTGATGGAAATTCGCTACTGAATCCCGTATACGCCACCGCCGCCGCCAGCGCCTCTGCCGGAGTAGCAATAGCTTTCTGTCCTTCCACACCGGAATCCCTTGTGCTGTCAGGGGACTTGGGCGGGTCCTCGTCAATGCCGAAAATCCGTTTCTTGTCCTCAGGTGTCGTGCGCACGACGGGTCCCGTGTCTGTATAAAGAACTCTTCCAGTTACAGCACATACAACCTGTCGCAGGCGGTTGCGCTGATAGATCGGTATCCAGTCCGCCGAAGCGCCGGGCGGAGGATTGAAATCCACAGGCGGGATTCCTCGTAGCCATATCATCCAGACCGGTCGCGCAGAATGACCAAGATAGCTTAGGAGAACGTACTGGGCCATGATTTCCTTAGCCGAGAAAGGGCTGTGAGGGCTGCCCAGAAGTGACATTGCAAGAGGGGCAACTGGAATGGCCTCTGGCACCTGAAAGAACTCGCGTCCCTGTTCTAGTTGCACCTCAACCTCGTGTGCCGGCAGTATTGTGTCTGCGTAAGAGTCTAGCTCGCGGTGTCGGCAGATGGCCTTCACGAAGTTGCCGGTAGCTGAGTCTATGTAAACCTCGAAGTCCCGCAGTAGCTGCGTGTTCTTTTCGGAGCTACCATTTCTTACGAGCTGGACACTCTTGAAATCGACCCTCCAGACGGCCCTGCCGTCTGTGAACAGAGTCGTAAACGGGGTAGTGCTATCCCGCAGCGATACAAGGTGTACTCTGTCTTCAAGCGAAAAGTGACTCTCCGGCATAGCTTCCGCAAAGCCGGTGTATTGCGAGGCTATCTCTACGGCTGCGGCCTTCGACGTGATGGCGGCCCCCTCGGCGGCGGCCACAAGACACAGTGCCGACAACAGCGCGAGCGCCACTACGCGTCCGGCGAACAAATATAGAATCCGATTTCCGGTCATGTTATCACATCCTCCCGCCGTGTGCTCGAGTCGATTCGATCCCCCGGCGCTATGATCCCTCTATATAAACAGACGAGGCCGCAGCCGCGATTGTCAAAAACCCGGGATTCCCACTAACCCAACAAAACCGGTTCAAGCACCCTTTGTCAAGCCCGGGGTAAGCATCTACGCCTCGCGGCCGGAACAGCCCCAACCTATTTGCTTGTCTAACCTCTCCTTACGGTGTATCCTTCAGGTTTGGAAGCAGGAGATGGCAAGGGTATGGCCGCACTGAAAGAGAAATTCTTTAACCTGGTACAATACTTCGGGGTGCGTTCGCCCAGCTATTACCACGCGCAAACGCCGGCCAACTACGACCCGGCTGATTTCATGGCCTACTACATCGATGAATCCGGCCGCGCCGACTATGCCGGACCGCACGATGCGGAGGGTATCCCGATGTATGTCCACAAGGGCAAGGCCTGGCACTTCCCGATTTTAATCTGTCTTTGCGCGCTGGCCCACCTGGAGATGTATCGCAGGGGAGAGGACGATGCCGACCGCGAATTTTTCCTCAAAATAGCCCACTGGCTGGTGGCCAACCAGCAGGACAACGGCCTCTGGATGAACCTGCCGCCGACGCCCAAATTCGGTCTGCCCGACGCCTGGCCGTCGGCGCTTATGCAGGGCCTGGGCATTTCCTGCCTGACCCGCGCTCATCGGTTGACCGGCAGTCTCGAATTCGTAGATCGCGCCCGCATGGCTCTCAAACCATACCGCGCCAGGCTCGAAAAAGGGGGAGTGGCAAGTGTCACCGACGGGCGCGTATTCTACGAGGAATATCCCTCGGTGCCGACCCATCACGTGCTCAACGGGTTCATCTTCGCCATGTGGGGGCTTCATGATATGGTGCGCCTGATCAACGACGACGAGGCCGCCCGGCTTTTCGACGACGGCCTGGAAACAATCGCCGAGTGGCTGCCGAAATACGACACCGGCTACTGGTCGCTTTATCACATCGGGCAGGGCCGGCAAAACCCGGCATCGATTCACTACCATCGCCTGCATATCGAGCAGTTGAGAGTGATGCACGCCATCACCGGCATGGATATCTTCGAAAAATATCACACTCGCTGGACCGAATATTTAAACGGGCGCTTCAATGCCCTTCAGACACTACCAAAGAAGATTTGGTGGAACCTGACGAGGGGATTTTAAGCGCTGTCAGCCGCGCTTCCCGGGCAGGTACCTGCGCAAATTGATACCTGAAACAGTCAACGTTTGATCCAGCAGAATCAGTGCGCCAAAACCGACGACCCCGACAATAACCGCCGGCGCCAGGGGGTGTAGCCCGGCCAGTTGGGTCGTCGCATAGTAAGCCAGCAGGAAAACAACAACCGCGCCAAGAGCCGCCAGTACGCCTTTCCCCACCAGCTTGCGGTCTTCGGCCGAATACGACAGCTTCTTGCCGAACACCAGGTACACCTCCATCAGGACAAACGAGACGACAAACAGCGCCGCCGTGCCGCCGCCAAGCGCCAGCGCCCAGTTGGATTTAATGAAGTAAAAGCCGACCGCTACTTTAAGCGCCATCGTCAGAATGCGGACGACCGTGAAATATCGCCACGACTTGAGGGCATAGATAACCTTCACCTGGATCAAAAAGGCGGAGTTAAAAAACAAACCGACCAGCAACCATGACAGAATCTGCTCGGTGATGAGTCGCGACTGGATCACGAACCGTCCCCGCTCGAACAGCAGCCAGATAATCTCGTTTTTGAAAAGGAAAAAGAAAACGACCGTCGGCACCACCAGCATTACGCACAGGGCCAGAGCCCGGTGATAGAGACCGGCGATTCCGGCAGTGTCCTTTTCTTCGGCCCGCTCGGAAAGCGAGGGAAAGATGGCCGTCGCCAGCGAATAGACAAAAATCCGCAGGGGAATGAAATAAATGATATTGGCGTAGGCCGTCGCCGAAACGTAACCGGGATCGAGGAAGATACCGCCCAGGTAACGGTCGAACGGGTCGATAGTCAGGCCGATGCTCTCGATCAGGATAATTACTCCGAGATAACGCATGTAGGCGCTCGGCCGAAACGCGCTCGCCCCGCCGGACTCCTGGTTGCGCCGGTAAATCAAATATGCCGGGACCGCCACTATCAGCGTTTGCACAAACATCCCGGCCACCCAGGCCAGCACGAAGGCATGCGACTGCAGCGAGTGAAAAAGGGTCAGCAGGATAATAATGATCGTGACGTTGAATATGACCGCCGTCGCGCTCGGCACCAGAAAATGGTGTTTCAGGTGCAGCAGACTGCGGAAGACCGCTTCGTACGAGCGCAGGGGAATCAGCAGGCAGAAGAAACGGCCGAAAGTGACCACCGCCTCGGCCGACTGCTCATCCATACCATGAGTCAGAAGTCCGCGAAACAGCGGCAGCACCAGAAAAACCACCACCGCCACCCCGATTATCAAGATGGTATTGATGTTGAAAAAGGCGGACCGGAAAATATTGCCGCTTCCGGCGGGCGTCACGCGGCTGCCCTGAAGGTGCGGGATGCCCGCCGAGGGGATAGCCGCGAAAAGAATACTGGCCACCATCAACGGAATGGCCAGCGCCACCAGGAGAATATCATACTCGGCGCTGGTGCCGAAATAGTTGGCGATGATGGCCTCACGCACAAGACCGAACAACTGCGAGCAGATGGTAAATACCCCGATGATTATCGAGGCCTGCTTGATGGTCTGTTTTAAAAAGACTGTAGCCATCCAAAAACACCGCGCCGCAAGCGGCCGGATACTCTCCTTAAAGCTGCAGCAGTCCTTTCACCGCGTCATGCAGGGCCGCCCGGTAGTGCAGCCCGCCGATATTCGACTTCCTCATGATCTTCGAGAAGTCCTCGAATTCCTCAAGCGTCGCCAGCCGCACCTCGCGAATCTCGCGCTTGTCGGTGAAATCAAAATCTCCGGCGGTGTAAGCGGCTTGAAACACATAAGAGTGCCACTCAATCTCTTTCTCGGCATCATCGCTTTTACAAACAAACTTCACGTCCGTCTTCAGGAGAAAGCGCTCAATGGTCACTTCGCACCCGGTTTCCTCCATCGCCTCGCGTTTCAATCCCTCCTCAATGGTCTCGCCGGGAGCCAGCCCGCCCGAGGGCGCCCGGTACATCCCGGGCCGATAGTTGTGCTTGGCGTTGACGACGATCCTGCCGTCCTTGACAATGTAAAAGGTCGTGTCGTGCCGGCGGCCATCCTTCTGAGAGGCTCTGATGAAATTGAACTCCCGCTTATCCACGACAATGACAAACTCCGCTGTCCGCGGCTGCCCGTACTGCTCGATAGCCTGCTCAATCACCGACCGGGTTACGTACATGTCAGAACAGCGCGATGATTTCCGTCTGTAACGGAAGAGTGGTGATTTCGCAGCCGTCGCTGCCGAACAAAACGTTGATTTCACTGCGGAAACCGCAATCGGGCAGGTAAATCCCGGGTTCGATCGAAAAGAGATGGCCACTTTGAAGCTGGCGTTTATCCTCAGTTTCCAGGTTGTCGATATTGGGGCCCGTGCCGTGAGCGGCGCTGGTTATGGAATGTCCCGTGCGGTGCGTGAAATTCTCGCCGTAACCCGCCTCGGCAATCACCTTCCGGCAGACATCGTCCACGTCACAGCCGTACACAGGGCCTTTCCCGGCGTTTTCTTCAAGAAAAGTCACAGCGGCATCACGCGCCCGCATGACCGTGTCGAAAAGCGTGCGATACTTGTCGGGGATCTCGTTTTTGCGACCGGTGTAAGCCATCCATGTAATATCCGCAAAAACCCCGTCCGGATGCTTCATCTTGCCCCACAGGTCAACCAGCAGCAACTGCCCCTTTCTGACCGTCGCCGAGCGCTCCGCCGTGGGCTCATAGTGCGGGTTGCCGGCGTTGGCGTCAACGCCGCAAATCGGCGAATCATGCGTTTCCATATTAAGTTCGTCGAATTTTCTGAGAATAAACCGGCAGATATCATACTCCGTGATGGTTTTATCCTTTTTTAGCCGGTCCGCGACGAAAGCGAAAACCTTGTCTTTGATGCTCATCGCGTTGGCGGCGGCCTGGCGGTGCCGGGCAACTTGCTCGGCCGAAAGGCGAGCCTGGAAATACGCCACCAGGTCGGCCGAGGATACTACGTCCACGCCGAGACCGCGGATGAACTCTACCGTCCCGGCGTCAACCAGGCCGATATACGGCAAACGCCCCCGGGCCGAGTACTCCATGGCTACCTTGCGGCTGTCCGACAACAGCCGGGACAACTTATCCTCGAGAACAGCGTAACTAGAATAAGTAATAAATTCGCCGGGAACGTTCTCGAATTTGTCCTTTTCAATGTTGTGGACCAGGGCCACAGGCGTTCCCAGGGCGGGTATATAATAGAACGAGCGACGGGTGATGATACCTTTCAGCTTCAGCATCTTCATCGCAATCTCGTTGCGGCCGTGGAAATCGGCCATAAGCCAGCCGTCGAGTTCATGTTGGGCAAGGAATTGTTGAATTTCGGGTATATCCATGAGGGTGTCCCGGGCTTGGACTTTTTGGCCATGATAACATATGCGGGCAGCCTTGTCACACTTTAATTTGCGACGGTCGGTACCGGCGGTCTGAGCCGCTTCTTGACTTGGAGTAAAAACCGAAATAAATTGGCAGCTACAGAAGAAGTCAGGATTAAGGGTGTCTCCATTGCGCATAGTCATAACCGGCGCTCCCGGCTCCGGGAAAACAACCTGCTTCGAAAGATTGAAGACTCTGCCGGCCTTCTCCGGGTTTGTCTTTTTTGAGGAACTGGCTCGCGAACTGCTTATAGAAAACCCCGGCTACCGCCATGACAAGGGTGAATTCCACCGCGAAATTTACCGCCGTCACGTCGTGCGCGAACAGGCGATAGGCAATAAACCCTTTATAAGCGATCGGGGCTCCGCCGATGCTTTCGCCTTCCACCCGGAAAGCGCCGAGGATGTCGGCACTACCATCGCCGGGGAATACGCGCGGTACACGGCGATCGTTCACCTGGGCACGTCGGCCGCGCTGGGCGAGAGCTATTACTTTCTCGATGATGTTCGTGACGAGTCCGTTGAGCAGGCGCTGGCCATTGAAACGGCCATAACGAACGTATGGAAAGACCATCCCGGGTATCGCTTTATCACAGCCAAAGAGGATTTTGAAGATAAATACCAGGATTTCCTAAAGACGATGACGGCGCTTGTCACTACCCCCTGACGGGAAGTGGACAAAAAGTGCACGTTTTCGTCTTTATGTGTGTGTCAAATCAGGAAAGAGGTAAATATGCAATCATTTCGGAATGTGCTCGTTTTCGCGCTGTTACTTTTCGGCACCGTCGAAGCTTCCGTCGAATCGGAATTCTTCAAGGAATTCAAGAAAGCGTACGGTCTTATCGACCAGGACCTGCTCAATAACGAGGCCGAGGTGGCCCGGGTCAAGGATTTTGTCTACCAGAAGGATGTGGCGACATTCACCTTTAAGGATGGCACCATGTATCTGATGCGTTACCTCGATGATCGACCCACCACCGCCTTTTTCATCGGCGAGGGTAATGCCAGCATACAGGTTCCGCCCCGTGTCGAAAAGCGGGCCCTGGCGGCAATTGTCTCCGACACCGCTATCAACGACGACTTTCAATTCTGCTTCATCCACATGGCCGATGATTTCGACCTCAAGCTGAGAGAGAAGTTCACTTTCAATAAGGAATCACTGAGTTGGAAACCGTACAATGCTGTCAAGCAGGAGCAGGGTGAGTTCTTCTTTAAACCGCTGATTCTGCATAAATACGACAACTGCTTCCAACTGCTGCGATCGCACTACGAGCGGTCCGGCGACGGCTATTTCTGGATCGATTTCAATCGCTTTATCTTTACCTACGACCCCAACCGACACGAACAGGTAATCGTCTCCTACGAACACGAAGGCGGCGATCAGGTCGCCAGTGACGGGGCCGTATTCCAGAAAAAAGAGACCGGCTGCTATGACGACCGCCGCCTGTCCGATATCACCTACCAGACGACTATCCTAGAGAAGTCCGGGACCATCGAGATGGAAGGCCTTGACGGCGGCAGTGTCAAGCAGGCCGGCATAACGGTCCTGCTGGAGGTCAATGTCGACAGCCTGCGCTTTTTGTCGATGTTTCTCGATAAGCGGCTTAACCTGGATTCCGTCTCTTATGACGGTCGGCCTGTGGACTTCCATCGCCGGGGTGACTTCACTTTTTTCGGAGTCATCCTGCCCGAGTATCGATACAAAGGCGATACTCTGTCGATCACCAGCTTCTACCACGGCCGAGAATACACCGAGGCTTTTCCGTACATCGACAATCCCCAGGTGAGCCGCCAGTCCTTCACCTTCATAATTCCCAAAGGATATAATTACTTCATGCCCGGGATGAGCCTTCCGGAGAAACTGGACGGGCGACGAGAACAGTTTAATGCAGCGGCACCCAACAAGCTCCGGTCGTTTTATTTCCGTCCTTTCGCCGCCGGCCTGGATACTCTGCCGGTGACCACCGAGATCGGCATCTCGCTGAACTTCCTCAAATGGAAACTTATGACCAAGAAGTACTCCAATTGTTTTATTCCTGACAATTTGTACGAGTCGACCATGGCGGAGGCCTTCAACTTCATGTGCGGACGCTTCGGCCCGCCTCCGGGGACGTTTGAAGTATTTGCCAGCCCGGCTGGGTATCTGAGTATGCCCGGCCTGATGGAGGCACCTCAGATCGCCTGCGTCACGGAAGGACCGATGGCCGCCTACGGTGGTTTCGATGCCGTGGCCGGCCTGGCCGCTGCCAAGCAATGGTTCGGCCCCCTATTGCAGCCGGCTACCGACCGGGAAACCTGGCTGGTCGATGCTTTGCCCGAATTCGTTTCCCTTGTTTACCTCAACAGCAAACTCGGCAGCACGTACTTTACTAACTTGATCAGCCGACGCGACTCGCTGTACATGGCGATGAATGATGAAAAGAAAATGCCGCTGGCCGCTGGAAGCCGCTCGCCCGGGTATATGAGAGCCAACAAGGGCTTGTGGATATTCCATATGCTGCGCTTCATGATGCGTGATTTCGAAACACAATCCGACCAGCAGTTCCTCAAGTTCCTCCGGGAGATCATGATGTATTACAATAACAGAAAATTCACCAATGACGACTTCATACAGCTGGCCGAAAAATACTATGGACAGCCTCTGACGGCCTTCTTTGATTACTGGCTCTACGGAGGAGAAATTCCTGAGTTCGATGTCGAGTATTCCATCAACCGCCGGGACGACGGCTATTATATCGACGTCGCGGTAGCGGCCAAAAACGTCGACGCGTCGTTTAGTCTGCCCGTGGCGTTGCGCGTGCCCGGCGGCGATGGCAACTCCACCTTCCTTAGAAAGCAAATCGAGGGTGCGCAAACGAGTCTGCATCTGGGTCCGTATGCCAAGGCACCGCAGGAACTCATCTTTAACGAATTCTTCAGCGTGCTTTCGATTGACAGGATTAGTAAAAAGTGACAGCCGCTGGCTCGTCTTCGAACACCGACAGAACGAGCAGCAGACAGGCTGTTAGAGAAGCGAGTTGAGAAGTTTCTCTATGTCAGACATCATAAAAGGTTTCGAAAGAAAACCGTCCGGTCTGATGCCTCCGTGCGACGTTTCATTCTCCAGCGCGTAACCGGAGATAATTACCACCGGCATCCTGGGGTATTTGCTGCGCACTCTGTCGAGCAATTCCAGGCCCGTCATATTGGGCATGCGCATATCCGAAATTACCATGGAGTAATCCCCGTTCTCCAGCTTCGTCAAAGCCTCATCGCCATCCGAAGCCCTCTCCGAGGCATAGTCGAATACCTCAAGCATCTCCGACAGAAGCGAGGACATATTTGGGTTGTCGTCCACGATGAGTATTGACTTTCCCATAGGTTCTTTATCGACAGATACTTAGAAAATATTATCGGAAACTCATTTAATGCCGGCCGAATGGCGTAGACGAGGCAATAAGTTCCGCCTGCAGCGCCGTTATTCCGGCCCCGCTTGCAGCCGAAACCAGAAACGCCTTGACACCGTTTATGGACGGTGCGTGGAAATCCGGAAACAGGTCTATCTTGTTGTAAATCAAAAAGTAAGGGATCTCGTCAGCACCGATTTCGGTGAGTACACGGCGAGTTTGCTCGAAGCTGCCAGCATAGTCCGGTTCCGAACAGTCAACCA
Source organism: Candidatus Zixiibacteriota bacterium (assembly GCA_029858555.1). Lineage (GTDB taxonomy): Bacteria > Zixibacteria > MSB-5A5 > GN15 > FEB-12 > DAOUUR01. The sequence continues at coordinate 12,767 of JAOUEU010000006.1, read as the reverse complement.
TGTGCAAAAGTAAGTCGGCCCGACAGACTTCCTCCAGGGTCGACTTGAATGACTCCACCAACTGGTGAGGCAGTTTCTTGATGAAACCTACGGTGTCCGAAAAAACCACGCGGCAGGGATAACCCGAGGACATCACACGGGTCGTGGAATCAAGCGTAGTAAAAAGCATATCCGCCGTCCGGACCTGTGATCGCGTCAACACATTGAACAGAGTAGACTTACCGGCGTTGGTGTAACCGACCAGGGCCACCTTGAACAGGGGCTGTCTTCGCTTGCGCTGGGTTGCCCGCTGGATGTCGAGCTTGTTGAGCTTTTCTTTCAAGTGTGTGATTTTCATCCGGACCTGGCGGCGGTCGATCTCAAGCTGGGTCTCACCGGGCCCTTTGGCCCCGATGCCGCCGTACTGGCGCGAAAAGTGCAGCCAGGCGCCGGTCAGACGAGGCAAGGTATACTCGAGCTGGGCTAGTTCCACCTGCAGGCGGGCCGCCGCCGTACGCGCCCGGGTGGCAAAGATGTCGAGAATCAAAACAGGCCGGTCAAGAACCTTCGCCTCCAGAGCCTCCTCCAGATTGCGCTGCTGGGCGGGGCTGAGTGCGTCATCGAAAATAACACAGTTCGCGCCCAGAGTCGACAACCACTCCTTGAGTTCCGCCACCAGGCCCCGGCCGATATAAAAAGCCGGATCCGGCCGCGGCCGCACCTGAATCCTCCGACCGAGGACCTCCGCGCCCGCAGAAAAAGTCAACTGCGACAACTCCTCCAGTGAGCGCTCGACCAGCGGACGCTCCTGCGAACTTCGGGCCAGGCCAACCAGAATTGCCTTCTCCGTCTCTGCTTTTCCGTATTCGATTACCACCTCTATCAATATATGCAAGTTTCGCCTTTTTTCAATCTCAATCGGGGAAGTCGCCGCTCCGGCGGTCGGGCTGAAGACGATAAATGACATCTGCAGACCATCCGATAAACATGACATGACCCTTATCGAAAAAATAATCCGGACCGAAGGGCATCTTATCGACTCCGGGCTGTTGCGCCGGGTTTTCGACACCGTCATAAGTGACGGCGGACGTTTTGAGGTCCTCGACTTCACCATAGGCCGAAACAACGACGAGTTCTCCCGCGCCCGCATTAAAATAAACGCCGACGATGTCGTCGACATGAACACGATTCTCTTGAAGCTGTCCACGCTGGGCTGTGTTATTGACAAGGAAGAAGAAATAACCCTGGTCCCGGCGCCCGCCGACGGTGTCGTCCCGCCCGACTTTTACAGCACCACCAACCACGAAACCTTCATCCAGTTGCACGGCACCACCATCAAGGTCGACAAGCTCAGGATGGACGGGGTGATCGTGGTCGGCCGGGATGATGTCGGCCTGGTAACTGCCTCCGTCAGGAAACTGCGCGATGTCAGAAAAGGCGACAGCATCGTTGTCGGGCTCTCCGGCGTCAAAGTAAAGCCCGAATACGTGGAGCGCAGCCGCAGCGATTTCAGGTTCATGTCGGCCGAAGTGTCCACGGAACGAAAAGTGCGCCTGGCGGTCGACCGCGTTGCGGAACTAATCAACGACAGGAATAAGAAGGTCGTCACGGTAGCCGGACCGGTGGTAGTCCACACCGGCGGCGCTCCCGATTTGGCCCGCCTGATAGAAAACGGCTATATCCAGGCCCTGCTGGCCGGCAACGCCGTGGCTGTTCATGATATCGAAGCTGACCTCTATGGCACTTCCCTGGGCCTTGACCTTCAAACGGGCCGCCCCGTGGAGATGGGCCACCGCAACCATTTGCGGGCCATCAACGAGGTCCGCCGCGCCGGTAGTATCGCCGCACTCGTCGACGAAGGGCTGCTGACGTCGGGCATTATGTTCTCTGCCATCAGAACCGGCATTCCTTTTTCCCTGGCCGGCTCTCTCAGGGATGACGGCCCCCTGCCCGAAACAGTGACCGACATGAACCAGGCCCAGGATGACCACTCTCGAATTCTCGAGGGGGCCGACATAGTGCTCATGCTTTCTTCGATGCTGCACTCGATCGCCGTGGGCAACATGCTGCCCGCCAACGTCCTGACCATCTGTGTCGACATCAACCCCTCGGCGGTCGCCAAGCTCAAGGACCGCGGCTCTCTTCAGACGATAGGTATCGTGACCGACGTTGGTCTCTTCTTACAGCTTCTGGCGAGCAAGCTCCTCGATCACCCCAGCGTCCCAATTTAGTTCGTAGATTTGCATTGCCTTTTCCGTAGTATGTTGTAAATTATCAGCATGTTTAATGAGACTGTAATGGACCACTTTCAGAACCCGCGCAACGCCGGCGAACTGGCCGATGCCGATGCCGTGGGGTCCGTCGGCGATCCTACCTGTGGCGACGTGACGAAAGTCTACTTGAAAGTCGTCGACGGCAAGGTAGCCGATATAAGATACAAGACTTTCGGCTGCGCGGCGGCTATCGCCAGCAGTTCAATCGCGACTGAGATGGTGAAAAACAAGACGCTCGAGGAAGCCGCCAGCATTACTTCCGAGGATATTGTAGATGCCCTGCACGGCCTGCCGCCGGAGAAAATACACTGCTCCCGACTGGCCGCCAACGCTATCCGCGCCGCCGTCGAAAAGTACCGGGCCGACTCCTGAAAACTCGCGGTCGCCGTACCGCCGTTCGCTCCGGCCTTCCCGGCCGTTGCGACGGCTCGCCTCTAGCCCCTGAAAAGTAAATCGTCGAGTCCCCCGATGTAATAGCCGGGCTGCTCCCGGTCCTTTTGAAAATGTCGCCTGAGAGCCTTCCTGCCGGTCGTGAAGGCCGGCGCCGTTTCACTATCGATGCACCACCGCAGGAATGGAGCCGCCTTACCGCTTATAGCCTATCTTCTCCAGAAATTCCTTGCGCTCTTTTTTGTCATCTTCCGTCTCGACGCCCCGGGGCGATTCACCGTCGACCACGCCCAGCACGCCGCGCCCCTGGGTGGTCTGGATAATCACCACTTCCAGCGGGTTCGCCGTAGCGCAGTAAACCCGACAGACTTCGCTGACCTGCTTGACCTGATTGAGAACATTTATGGGAAAACCGTCTTTGAGGTACACGAAAAAACTGTGGCCGCAGCCGACGTCGAAAGCGGCTCTCTCGGCCATCCGGATAAGCTCAGCGTCGTTGCCGTCGGAACGCACCAGACATTTTTGAGAGGCCTCACTAAAAGCGATACCGAACTTCAGGCTCGTAGACGAGGTCACCAGAGTTTCGTAAAGGTCCTCGACCGTCTTGATAAAATGCGAATGCCCGAAAATAACATTGACGTCGGCAGGAACGTCAACCTTCACGACTTTAATCCTGTGTTCACCGTTACTCATCGTTATCCACCTCGAATATTTTGTCCGCCAGGCCGCTGTTGACGACCGGATTTCGATAGTATTCCGTACTGGAAAATTTCACGCCCATAAATAGCGCCGCCTTGCCCTTGCCCTGAACATCGGCCTGGCGCGGCAGCCACACGCCATTGCCGGCCGGTCCCACTAACGTCGATATGGTCAACTCATTGAGTTTGAACATGGCCTTCTTGACCAGCCTGGCCGGGGATATATCCGCTCGCACCAGATGGAATGACTCCGCTTCAAAATAGAAGTCACCGTTCACATTATCCTCAACCTTTTCCTTCGAGAGCACTTTGAAATAGTGACAAACATACTCCCCGATTTTCTCCTTGGCCACGCCTTCGTAAAGGATCTCGTACTGATCCCGGTTCTCGGGAAGAAAGGGGGTGAGCAGGGGGTAGGAGATGTTCCTGGCCTTCCGCTTTTGGGCCTTCTTGATGCGGTCGGACACTTCTTTGTCTCTATCCTGCTCGCTCTGCAGCTTGCCGTCCTTGTAGTACTCGAGATACTCCTCGGCAAACCAGGTGGTGTCCGGCAGGTACTTCAAGTAGAGTTTCTTGACAAATCTTTTCTTCTCCTTGCCGTCGTCGTCCTTCTCGACAAGCTCGGCATCAAAAACCACGTCCTCAAGTACATCCCTCTGCTGCTGCCTGACGGCCAGGATGCGATCAATCAGGGCCTCAGGGTCGATAGCGGCCATTTCCTGGGCTGGCACCGGCGAGCCTGCAGCGAACAACACCAGCAGACCGGCAGCTACCATCCTGGACGTCATTTCGATGTTTCCTCTATCACGACTTTCTGGATCACATCGCCATACGCGATTCTGTCGACAACATCCATACCGGCTACGACTTGCCCAAAGACGGTGTACCGACCTTCAAGGTGCGGCTGGCGCGCCAGCGTGATGAAAAACTGCGAGCCGCCGGTGTCTTTGCCGGATGTAGCCACTCCCACGGTGCCCCGTCTGAACGGCTCCCAGGAATATTCACAGCGGATGTAGTAGGGTGGGCCGCCCCAGCCATCGCCCCGCGGGTCGCCGCCCTGGATCACGAAGCCCGGAACCACCCGGTGAAAAATCAGCCCTTCGTAGAAGCCGTCCTCGGCAAGCTCAATGAAATTCAGAACCGTCAGTGGCGCCGCATCGAAGAAGAGCTCCATCTCGATTTCCCCTTTATCGGTATGGATAGTGGCGTATGGATTGGTGGCGTATTTGTCGAGAGCGCTTTCAATCCTGCCCTCGCTGATGCGAGTCTGTGCCACTGAAGCCAGCCCGGGCCTGTCCCCGCTCGGGAGCCCTGCGTGAATTTCGGCTGCTTCCACCCGCACTACGTACTCCGGGTCAAGAATCCCGTCCAGCAGGATTTCCATGGCAGCCGTATCGTTCGGGTTCTCCGCAAGAAAAACACCGGCCGCCTGTACCAGTTCACGCCGGATGTCCACATCGATTGCCTCACCGCGCGACATCATGGTCCGCAGTACCGGCAGGTAACCGGCCAGCCGCTTCTGTTTAATCATTTCGACGGTACCCGTGACCACAACGTAATCCGCATCGGCTAGGGCTTTGCCCAGGTAAAAGTCGACATTGGTCGAATCCAGCCGCACCAGGGCATCAAAGGCGGCCATCCGCACCATACCATCCTCATCACTGAAGAGCACCGCCAGCCGGGGGACAACATTGCTCTTGCCGACCAGACCATAAGCCTCCGCACAGGCAGCCCTGATGTACGGCTCGCCCTGCGCCGCCAGGGAATCTATCATGTTCACCGAACGGTCCTTCCGGATCACGGCCAGGTACTTAATGCCTGCCGCAACCACTGCCGGGACCGGGTAAACTTCGAGTTTGGCCAGAATAGCGCTCAGACCATCCCGGTTTTCCTGCCGCCGCATCGCCTCTATCAGCGCTACCATGACCTTTTCGTCGGTCACCTGCTCGAGTTTTCGGGCCAGTTGGGTGCGGGCCTCCGAATTATCTTTCCTGCCAAGCGCTGCCACGGCCTGGGCGACCACGCTCGGGTCGCTGTCGTTCAAAGCTATGGCCAGGTAGTGTTCGGCATCGGGGGAGGCTATGTGACTCAGGCCGCTGATGGCTGTTGCGCGCACGAACGGGTCGGCATCGGCCAGAAACCGTACAAAAACAGGCATGGCCTGGTTCGCCTCGAAGCGAGACAGGGCGTACAGGGCCGCCGCCTGCACCAGAGCGTCCTCTTCGCCATTGACAAATTCGGTCACAGCCGCTGCTTTCGATTTCGCCCCCGCCCGAAACAGGGCCAGGCAAGCCGCCTCCCGCACGTCCGGTGACGGATGCGAAAGAGCCTCCACCAACTGGTTGGCGACGTCATACATGGTGCTGTCGGCCAGCCGGCCCGCCGCTTCCACCAGCCGCATCGCCACCGCCGACGGCACGTCAGGGACCATGTCCATCAACTGAGAAGCATACCCTTTTTCCCTGGTCAACCCCAGCGCAAAGGCCGCTTGTGAAGCCACGTCGAGACTGCTGTCGGTCACCATATCGATGAGCAGCTTGCCGCTGCCTTTTTGTCCGATACGACCCACCGTCAGGGCCGCCCGCCCGCGCACTTCCGGATCGGTACAGTGCAGGTAGGTCTCGAGGCGACCGCTAAGTTCCCGCCGGTCTTCATCGTGAATTATTTCGGCCAGTTTCTCCGCAGTGCTCTTCTCGCGGAAGGTGTCCCACACGTAGTAAGCCACTGCCGCTGCGAGGATAACGACCACCGCTGCGGCGAGCCGTCTGAGAAATCTCTCCATAGCAGAAAATCTAACCGCCACTTAATATGCCGTCAACATATATGTTGCTCGCCCCCACATTGACTGGGACTCGTTTCTTGCTATGGCAGAACGGGTTACGCCCGGCCATGCGGCAAAAACCCCTGCCGGCCGGGCAGGCGTCAGTATGATTTTTGTCTCAGAAACCACATCAAGGGCATGCCGGCGGCGCCGGGCCGGAGGGGATTCCGAAAAGGTAGGCCAACAAGTAACTCACGTCCGAGACGTTCACCTTCTCGTCAGGATCGCCGTTGGCGTTGCCTTCCTCCCAGCAGACCGGCTCCGGGCCTGTCGGAATTCCGAAAAGGTAGGTCACGAGGTAGGTCACATCCGAGACATTTATCTTGTCATCCGGGTCGTCATTCGTGTTGCCGCGAACTCCTTCACAGCACCCGAAAACTTCCCGCCCATAGACCGACATCGCTGAGGAATCCATGGTACAGGCAAAACCTGCCGAATCGACCAGGAAGCCCGTCCATCTCGACAGGCACTTACTGTACGTGCTGCTCGGCAGGTCGGGATTTGTCTGATCCGGCTCCACGGCGACCGGCGTCAGGATGAACTTGGCGGCGTACCATGATGCTGCCACGGGGTCGGTCGAGGCTACCAGGGCTTTGGTATTGGTCAGGTGTGCCAGGTTGCTTGGCCCCCAACCCGATGTCCACGTCGCATCGACGATCGTGAGGTCGGGATACGTTACGGCGATGACCCGCGCCACCAGAGCATAACCGCCGAAGATGTAGGTGCTATGCATCTGATTCCAGCCCCCATAGCGTTCGTCGGCGTAAGCCGTTGTGAGAACACCCACCCAATTTTTGACGGCGATCGTAGCGCCGGCCAGCACGTGGGCTTTAAGCACCGGAAAATCTATTATGCACAGCCGCGAGGCATCATACGTTTCACTCACCGGGTCCCACACACCATAGCGCAGCGAAACGCGATGCTCGCCCGAGGGTGTGAGGAATTTCGGGTAAGTCACTTTCGTGTCTGCTTCGTATACATAGCCGCTCGCGTCGTCGCCAGCGGAATACTCATCTACCACCACGTTCCAGTAAATATTCCAATCCAGCAGGTATACCGGATGCCCCTTGGCGTAAAACGTGTTCACCACATCCTCTATGCTCTGCTCGCTGTCGTCCGAGTTGTTGTCGTTGTCCAGTATGCCGGTACCGATTTCCTGGGTGTTGTCGCAGACAATGATTTCGCCCGTAAATCCGTCCGGGTGGAGAAGAATTTGCCGTATCAAGCCCTTGACGCGGTCGGTGTTGGTCGTGTTCTGGGCCGTCCACTGGTAGTTGCCCTTGATTATCACGACGTCATCCGCTCCCACCACTCCCTCGGGATGGACACCTGTGCGGTGAAGGAACACGCCCCCCGTTTCCAGCAGTGCCACAAGAGTGTCCATGGCCGGGTCCGACAGGTGCTCATCCGGAACGGTGGCGTCGCCCGCCGCCAGTGAACCCGTGGTTGGAGGTATGTTGTCATACACGAAGACCGTCGAAATGGGATCGGGCGTCTCCCAGATGGGTAGCGCCAAGGATATGTCAATCGCCGACTTCGAAGGTTCCGGGCGCAGGCCGATAAACCAGATAAGTCCCAGCGCCACCAGAACAATACCGGAAGCCTTGAGAAAGCGCTTTAGAAACAGGCCTGCCCCAAGGAAGGCGAAAAGTGAAAGCAGCCAGCCGGTCGCAATCGGCATCGCCGCCCGCTGACAGGGATAGGTCAACCTCTTGGGATTAGTCCCGCTCCTCAGCAATATCCAGAGGAGCGCCAGAAACCCGACAACCCAGTGCCAGGTGTGAGTGATTTCCAGAGATAGTCTCGGACGCTGCACAATCGAACTCCATACTCCTGCTAACCTGATTCTCGAAAGCCATCGGATGCCAGAATCAGCGCAGAACAGAGTTTGCCCGCACTCCGCCGGCTTTCGGCCTCTTTATTAATTATCACCCTAAATGACGAGAGTCGTTCTGCTTTTGTTGCGGTCTTTCTCCTGAAAATCGAAGACGCCCATGGACATACCGGCGCCGCCGGACCGATGGGGGACTCAGGAGGTCGGAATCATCAAAGCGGACCGGCCTCGATGTGTACGCAGCGCCCGGTTGGCTGACTGTAACCGCTATCCTGCAATCTCCGAAGAACTTGCCCGGCAGGGTTAGCCACTGCTCAGATCCGAAATCAGCCTTTACCTCGGGTTCGCCCGAATCCCTTCCAGGTCACCCGGATGGTCGCTTTTCACTTGACAAAGAATCGGCGCCCGATATATTCACTGCCGCCCGGATGGGCTGCCGCGGGTGGTCTCTAAAAAGAACTTACGGCATTGTGCTTTAGAGGTAAAAAAAATCTGGCACTAAAGAGGATATAAAAGTGTTTCTGTAACCGGAACATCGCTGTTCCGGCAAAGTAGCAACAAGGCGGACGTATGTGAGGCCGATCATGCGTTTGTCTTTTTTTTCCGTTCAGATCGGCCGGAAGGATTAAAGTATGAATAAGCGTGTGTCGTCGATTTTGGTGGCACTCGCTCTCGCCGGATTCGTTGCGGGGTGCAGCGAATCCCCGACTGCACAGTATGACGCCGGCAAGGCGACTCTCGAAAAAGCGCGCCTGGCCGAGGCAGAGCAGTATGCTCCTGCTCTTTTCAGCCAAGCCACCGACTCTCTGAATGCGGCGGTGGTTGAGATGCAGAAGCAGGACGACAGGTTTTCTGCTTTCCGCAGCTATGGTAAAGCCAAAGAATTCTTCATAGTGGCCCAGGGGCTTGCCGAGAAAGCCGTCGTTGAGGCTGCCGCCGAAAAAGAAAGAGTGCGCCTTCAGGACAGCACTTTGATCGCAGAGATTGATTCCCTGATCACCGAAGCCAACAAGAGTATTGCAGCCGCTCCCAAAGGCAAGGGTTCTCGCATTGACCTGAAAGTAATGCAGGCCGACATCACGGCCGCCTCCGCCGCCCTGACCGCCGCCACCGGGCAATTCAGCCAGGGACGTTACCTCACCGCCAGAGAGCAACTGCAGGCTGTCAGGCAGCAGGTCATGAAGGTGACAACTGATATCCAGACCGCGGTTTCTCGGCTGTCGAACAAGTAATCTTTCCGAACTTGAAAACCCGTCAGACTAAGGAGGGGCACACTTTAGTTCCCCTCCTTGCTGATAAAGACACGGACAAAGAATTTTCTGAGGGCCGGACCCGCCATGATGACTCACCATCGTACGACTCCCGTTTTGGTCTTGTTCTCGATAGTCCTGTTACTGTTCGCCGGTGTCGTCGCCCACAGAGAACTACGGCAGCCGCCGCTGGACAAGCTCCAGCGAGCTATGAATCTGTTGGAGGCGGCTCGCCAGGCTCAGGCCGACCGCTCGGCCGCCGACACCTACCGTTCGGCACAAAAAAACCTGACTGAAGGGCGACGGGTGATGACGGAAGTCAGCACCAGCTGGTGGCCGTTCGGGTCATACCGCCTGGCTGATTCCCTTCTGTCGGAATCCATTCATCAGTCCAGGGCGGCTGTGTCGGAGGCGGGAAGCAAGCAGACACGGCGAGAAGAAAAAATGCTCTCGGATATCTCCCGCCTGGATGACAGTCTGAAAGTCTGGCGCGACCTTCTCGATCAAGCCCTGCCTCGTACCGACGAGGAACTGCTGTACCGCTCGGCGGCCTTCAGTCTGCACATGTCGGCAAACATGCTGGAGAAACGACAGCTCCAAGCTGCCGGGGAATATGCCGACACCGTCGCCGCCATATTCAGGACTCTTCAACAACGCCATCAGGAACATCATTCTTCCCGAAGCCAGTGGGTCCGACGGTCGCAAGACTGGGCGGCGCAGGCAGTGGACGAATCAAGAACTTCCGGGAAAACGACTCTCATCGTCGATAAAAGCAGCCGCTATCTGTACATCCTGTCGGCCGGCAGAGTGGCCGACTCCATGGCCTGCGATCTTGGCTACAACTCCGGCTGCCAGAAGAAGTTGAAGGGCGACGGGGCCACTCCCGAAGGCGCGTATCATGTAACAAGAGTCAACCGCGGCAGCAAGTACTATCTCGCCCTCGTCCTGGACTACCCGAATGCCGACGACCGCCGCCGTTTTCAGGCTAACCTGGCGTCCGGGGCTGTCCCGCGCGATGCCCAGATTGGCGGATTGATTGAAATCCACGGTCACGGCGGCACCGGTCGTGACTGGACCGACGGATGCGTGGCCGTGACCGATAAGGATATGGATAAGTTGGCGCGCCTTGCCACCGTCGGCACCCCCGTGACCATCGTTCGACAGTGGGAGAAACGATAATGAGAGTGCTTTCCTGCCTGCTGTTCTCGGTCGCCGTGGTTGCCGTGACTTTACTGATTGTCCGGAGACCGATGATGACTACAGCCGTTGACACTATCCAGCCGTCCGAGGTTCTCTACAATGGCCGGATCACGGCGTTTGGTGGCGCCAACGGTGACTCCGACACCACGGGGCGGCGGTCACAGGCTCGCCACCTCAAGGGTCCTTACATCGTCATTGACAGGTACTGCAACAAGCTGTTTCTGAGGACCGAAGATTCCATATTACTCGAAGCTCTCTGCTCGACCGGCTCCGGCGGTGAACTGGTCGACGCGCCGACGGGTCGGCGATGGCAATTTGACACACCCCCGGGCGTTTTCACCGTCGACGCTAAACTGACAAACCCCTGGTGGCGCAAACCGGACTGGGCCTTTATCGAGGAAGGCATCCCGGTGCCGAAAAATGATGCGGAGCGCCTGGACGACCAGATGATGGGGGAATACGCCATCGGTTTCGGCGACGGCTTCTTCATCCACGGCACTATCTACGAGCGACTGCTGGGAGTTGCCGTGACTCATGGCTGCGTTCGGCTGGGCACTGCCGACCTGAAGAAGCTGTATGACCATACCCGGATAGGGACTTCCGTTTATGTCTTTTAGCTTTCTGCAATGCAAGACCACGTGCGGTCCGACCCTTGCCGCAATTGTCCTGCACTTTACCCTTCTTGCCGCTTTCGGCCCCGCAGCTCCGTCTTCCGCAAGCCCGGGCCCGAAAGCCGCTAAGCTTGCACCGGTCTCGGAAGCAACGCCGCGCCTGGTCATAGATATGCAACGACAGGTGATTGACGTCAGGCTGACCGATATCGTCCTGCGCGAATATGCCTTCACGATTCTGGATGACGGCGGCATGACCGGGGGGTTCACAGAGAACCTGTCGTCTCCGCCCTCGGAGATGCCGATAGTAGAGAGCGTTTACCTGATCTCGGGCGCTGAGACAATCCCTGAAGCCGAGTTACGGATAATCGCCGAGGAGACCGGTCTCGGCGCGGACCACATCCAGCGATTCCTTCCCGGCAAGATGGTTCTGGTAACGAGTGAAGGCATGCGCATATATATCGAGACTGAATGTCCCACTGCGAAAACATTCCGCTGGCAGTGGATAAAGGATGTCTTCGGGCGCGTATGGTGCGCATTGACAGGGGGGAATTCTCTGCACCTTAGCCTGTCTGCCGAAGATGCTATGTCTCTCTATGGCGTCGCCAGAAGCAGACCACCAGTGACCGTCAAACAATGACCGCGGCTCCTTCGATAGTGAGGCGGCGGGCGACGCCTTCGGGTTGCACTGTCCTGATGCCACGCCCCCAACAAAAAAACCCCTGCTGGTCAGGCAGGGGTCCGGTCTAACAAATTGGCATACTATTTCTCCAGTAAGCCGCTAAGCTTCAAAGCAAACGCCGTGCCTCACCCAAAAACGATGTATATTCCAACCATACCCTGTGCCCGGCAGCAGCTTGGGCAGTTACCTGCGCCTGTCATGTCGAATGTTTGCAGAACTGTTCAAAAATTGAACACTTTATTTCTCACTCCTCGGCACAGTCTGTTACTTATTCTGCACTTTCAGTGGTAATCATCCGGCACACACGCTGCACCAGCGCCCGCTCGCCACAGGCGCGCCCCCGCCGGATGCCCCTGGAGAAACGCTAACGGTTGAATTTTCTGGCAGCTTTCTCTAATCGTGGATCTGTCAGCTTTTTCAGGGAACGGTTAAGTTTGATAATATCCGCCCCGCTTAGCTTGGCCAGCCCCCTGGAAAACTTCCCGGTGATGATTTCATCCGCGACCTCTTTCATGCGGTCCCTGACTGTCCGGTCGATAATCCTCGGCCCGGCCCTCGCCGAGCCGTAGCGGGCCGCCACCGATATTCTTCGCAGCATTCCCTCGATGCCGTGCTCTTTGAGGAGTTGGACAATCAGGTCCAACTGGTAAGCCACTTCAAGGTACGCGTTCTCGGCCGGGATACCTTTCTCAACGAGCACCTCAAAGCCGTTCTTGATAAGAGCCGCCAGCCCCCCGCAGAGGACCGCCTGTTCTCCGAACAGGTCGCCCACGGCCTCATGCTCGAAGGTCGTGGCGATCAGTCTCTGTGGTTTGAACCCTATGGCCCTGGCCAACTCCAGCGCCGTCCGGCGGGCATGGCCGGTAAAGTCCTGCCCGACGGCATAGAAGGCCGACAGCGACCGGTCGGTCAGGTACTTCTCGCGAACAGCCCGGCCGGGTGCATGGGGCGCAATCAATATCACATCGCAGAATGCCGCCGGCACGACCATCCCGAAATGAACCGAGAGACCATGCAGAAAAAGCAGCG
>JAOUEU010000005.1 GCA_029858555.1 Candidatus Zixiibacteriota bacterium | reverse complement strand
GTCCTCGCTGATTTCGCGGCAGCGCCTGTTCAACATGCCTCTGTGGCTGGCCGAAGGCTACGCCGAGTATTCCTCGCGCCACGGGTGGGATTACTTCTCGGACATGTACGTCCGCGACGCCACCATCGCCGGCTACCTGACGCCGCCGGAATACATAGGTGGTTTTCTGGCGTACAAGCAGGGGCAGGCGATGATGAAATATATCGCCGACAAGTACGGCGAGGATAAGCTGGGCGACATCTTCAAGAAGGGAAAAGCCTTCCTGACCATCAACAAAGCCCTGAAAGAATCTATCGGCATCGACCAGAAGAAACTCTGGGAAGAGTTCTCCAAAGAGATGAAGCGCCGTTACTGGCCGGAAATAGCTTTGCGCAAAGAAGCCAGCGAGATTGGCAAACAGTTGACCAAGGCACGCGAGGACGGGTCGTATTTCAACGAGCAGCCGGCGTTTTCACCCGAAGGCGATCGCCTGGCCATGTACACCGACAAATCAGATTACACTGAAATCGTCATGATATCGGCTATTGACGGCGAATCCATAGCCCGTCTGGTCAAGGCCGAAAGATCCAGCGACCTGGAATCGCTGCACTCGTTCGTGTCCGGGTTCTCGTTTTCGCCCGACGGAAGTAAGTTGGTCTTTGTTGCTAAATCCAAAGGCCGGGAGGCCATCTGTTTCTTTGATGTGCGTGAGCGCAAAATCTACAAGAAAAGAAGCCTTGATTACTATAACATCTTGTCTCCCGCGTGGTCACCCGACGGTGGCCGCGTAGCCTTCTCGGCCCTGCGAGGACACCGGCGGGATCTCTTCATCTACCATATAGAGCAGGATTCCGTCGAACAGTTGACTGACGATAACTATGATGATATGAGCGCCAGTTGGGTCCCCGGCACCGACCTGCTGGTGTTCTCGTCCGATCGTGAGCACCCCCGCAGCTACACAACTGATACGGCGGGCAATCCCTACGTGGGCCCGGGAGCATACATGCCGGGTGATTTCCGCTACGGCTGGTACAACCTGTTCAAATTGGATCTTTCGAGCGGGGACATCCGGCCGCTCGACTTCGGCGGCGGCAATAACAGTTCCCCGAAAGTGTCGCCGGACGGCAAAAAAGTTGCGTTCATCTCCAACCGCAACGGCATCGACAATATTTACATCGGTTATCTCGATTCGGCCAGGTACTATGCCGTGACCGACATCCTTACCGGGGTCCGGTCGTTGTCCTGGTCACCCGATGGCGGCAAGATTGCCTTTGCCGCTTTCAATAAAGGCGTCTTTGATATCTTTATCCTTAAGGATATAGTGCCCCAGGGCGAGTTGGGTGTTCTGGCCCCGACCGATTACATGCGGGGCAAGTACGACCTGCTGCGCCGGGACGTCGGTGAACTGGCGGAAGCCTTGGAAAAACCCGACAGCCTGACCGCCGACAGTGCGCGGCCGCCGGAGGAGCCGGGCGATGACTATGCTACGTACGAGGTCGACCCTGCCGACCTGCAGGCCCGCCTCGATTCGACTGTCGTCGACAGTGCCGCAGCGGCGAGCGATTCGACCCTGGCGCAGACTCCGCCGAAAAACCCCGAGGATTCCACGATTACGGAAACAGGTGTATACGACGACGAGTTTGTCTTTGTCAGTGACAGGAAAAACCTTCCCTATGACGATTACCTGGTAGACGTGGCCGAAGATTCATCGAGCCGGGGTCTGGCCGGTCAGACCGAACCGGCTCATTTCGATTCCGTCGCGCCCCCACTGCCCGGTGGCGAATATCAGGTCAGGAAATACAAGGTCCGGTTCACCCCGGATTATGTCGGCGGCGGGTTCTCTTATGACACCTTCTTTGGTGTGCGGGGCCAGACCTTTTTTGTTTTCAGCGACTACCTTGGCAATCATCAGATAATACTGGCCACCGACCTGGTAAACACCATCGATCAGTCCAACGTCCAGGCTTACTATTTCTATAACCGGAAACGCATAAATCTCGGTGTGGGTCTGTTTCACACCAAGAACTTCTATATTGATAACAACGATTTTCTTTTCTCTGACAGGTTCTTCGGTTTTCAGATGCTGGCCAGCCGCCCCTCCTCCAAATTCAGCCGTTTTCAGTTTGTGGCCAGTCAGTACTTCATCAATCGCCAGTATCACGATCTGTTCGACCCGCGTGTAAGCCGCAGTACCAAGGTAACCACCGGCGAACTGGCCTACGTGACCGACAACATCATCTGGGGCATCACCGGACCGGTTAACGGGCGGCGTTCGAAAATAGCCGTCTCCGGCGGCATCAACTTTTTTGACGCCAATGACCTGCAGTTCTATTCGGCCGAGTTCGACTATCGCAAGTACTGGCATTTCTTCAAGAATTATTCCGTGGCTGTGCGTTTTGCCGGGGGAGCCTCTTTCGGAAAGACACCGAAACTCTATTTTCTGGGAGGGACCACCAACTGGATCGGCGACCGCACGCTTGATGCCAGAGTGTATGAAGTGGAAAACCTGTATTTCTCCGACGTGGTCACGCCGTTGCGAGGGTTTCCGTATTATGACATGACAGGGGACCGCTATGGTTTGATAAACTGGGAATTTCGTTTCCCCATGATCGATTACTTTGCCATGCGTTTTCCTCTGCCGTTACAGCTCAGCCGCGTGCAGGGTGTAGTTTTTACCGATATGGGCGCCGCCTGGTTCGGCAGCGATTTCAAGGGCGGCACTTCTCAGGGAGGCAACAGCCGCCTGGTGGATATCAAAACCGGCTTTGGCTTCGGGATGCGCGCCAATCTCGGCTTTCTTGTGCTGCGTTACGATCTTGCCTGGTCCACCGATTTCGATCAGATCTCGGACAAACCCAGTTACTACTTCTCCTTCGGAGCCGACTTCTAGGTTCTTTTGACATCGACGTGGCGAATTTTAGGCAAAAAAAATGCGGTCACATGCTGACCGCATTCTTACCACAGAAGACCACTATCCTTTTTTCTTGTGCACGGAGCAGAACTTGCTCTTACCGTCGGTGAACCGTTTGCATTGCTTCTTGTCTTTGGTCCTGGCCGCGCAACGCACCTTCTTGGTGGCTTTCTTCTTGGCAGCGACTTTTTTCTTGGCCGTTTTTTTCTTGGCCGCTGCCTTCTTCTTGGTGGCCTTTTTAGCTTTGCGCATTGAACATCCTCCACATTTGAGTGTTCACTCATAAAAGAACGATTTATAAAAATCATGTCAAGCAAAAAGTACACTTTGTTGCGCCACATTTATCACGTCACGAGAACGTCGCCTCTGGCCGTGTACATGTGATGTGAGGATATGCCGGGGAGCGGATGAACGGTGTTCGAGTAACTTCAGTGCGGCCGTCAGCGTTTTCGCGAGGCCTTTACCGATGTTCGCCGCTTCTTCTTCTGGTGGGCGAGGCTGTGGTTGTTGTTCTGACCGAATGTCTCCAGCGTCAGCGCCATCGTGCGCAAGCGCTCGTCGACGCCGGCCAGAACGGAACCTTTCGTAAAGCGACCGTCGGAAAGTTTCTTGCCGGCCAGCCGACCGGTCAATATCTCGATGCCCTCGTTGATAGTCCTGATGGGATAGACGTGGAACCTGCCTTCTTTGATGGCCCCCATGACGTCAGGACGAAGCATCAGGTCGGGCACGTTCTGATGCGGGATCAGGACACCCTGAGAACCGCTGAGCCGGCGGCTCTGACAGACATCGAAGAAACCCTCGATTTTTTCGTTGACGCCGCCGATAGGCTGAATCTCTCCCTTCTGGTTGACCGATCCGGTCACGGCCAGCGACTGCTTGATGCCAATCCCGCTCAGGGAGGAAAGAATGGCGTAAATCTCGGTGGAAGAGGCGGAGTCGCCGTCGACGCCGCTGTATGACTGTTCAAACGAGATCGAGGCCGACATGGCCAATGGTTTGTCCTGGGCAAACATCTCGCGCAGATAACCGCTCAGGACAAAAACGCCTTTGTTATGAATTGGACCCGACAACTCGGCTTCCCGTTCGATATTGATGACCCCGGCCTTGCCCAGGGCCGTCGAGGCCGTGATGCGCGTCGGACGACCGAAGGAGTAGTCCCCGAGGTTGTAGACTGACAAACCGTTGATCTGCCCGACGACGCTCCCGGAGGTTGACACCAGAAGGGTGTTGTTATCGAACAGTTCCTGAATCTTCTCTTCGACCATGTTCACCCGTTCCTTCTTGTTGATGACGGCGCAGTGCACGTCTTTTCGCTCCACCGTCCGGCTCTTGCGCTGGCGGGCGCAAAAGGTGGCTTCACGGATGATATCCGATATGGCCGTAAAGCGGGTGCTCAACTTGTCCCGGCGGCCCGAAAGCCTCTTGCCGTAATCGGCCACCGCCTGCATACCGGAAGCGTCAAACGGCAGCAGATTGTCGCCGTCAACGACTTTGCGAACGAACTCGAAGTATTTATGCACGTTCTTGTTAGTGAGTTTCATGACACTGTCAAACTCGGCCTTGATTTTGAAAATCTTCTTGAAGTCTTCATCGTAGTGCCAGAGAAGATCATAAATTCGGGGCTGCCCGATTATCACGACTTTGATGTCAATCGGGATCGGTTCCGGCTTGATACCTGCGCCGGCCATCATGTAAAAGGGATCATACCCGGCGATCTCCAGCTCGTGGTCGCGAAGGGTCCGCTTCAGGTGCGGCCATACGCTCGCCTCCGAAAAGAGATCGGTGGCATTGATGACCAGATAACCTCCGGCCGCCCGCAGGAGTGACCCGGCAAAAATGCGCGTGAAATCGGTCCGCCAGTACCCAAAACGGTCAACCACGCGCTCCAGGGATCCAAAAAGATTCTTGTACGTCGGAGATTTCTCGATCACGATCGGCACCGTGGTCGTTTCGGAGTTGTCCAGAATCAGGTTTATGGAGAATTCCTCAAACGGTTCTCTTTTGCGGTAAGGTGGCGCCTCCTCTTCGCCCCGCCGGGGCTGAGCCTCGCGAAAACGGTCCAGGTCGCTCAGCAGCGCCTCGTCTACTTCATCCAGATAAACCTGCACCTTTTCACCGGGATACCGTTTCTTGAGCAGGTTGACTTTCTCCGTGATAAGGGGGGCGATCATTGAATAACGCAGCTTCTCCAGAGCCTCGTCGAGTTTGCCGGCCAGTTTCTTGGATTCAATCGTGGTGTTGTCAAAATCCCGCCGCAGGCTGTCCCATTTGCGCCGCATTTCGTCCAGACGTGAAAGCGAGAATTTGCCTTCCTTGGAAAGCGCCTCCAGCTTCTCAAGGGACACCGGCTCTTCGTCAACCAGCGGCTGGATGTCGTTCCGGGCCATCAGACCGGTCTGAATCTGCACCATGACGAAACCGGCTTCGTTGAGTTTATCCTCAAAACCGCTGATAAGCTGCTTCTGGCGCTGCTCGAACTCGCGCGTGATACGGCTGTGACGGTCCTTGTAATCGTCGGAAAGAAAAACCTTGGGCACCACCTTGCGGATGGAGTTGATCAGGTAGCCCATGTCTCTTTTGAAGCGACGGCCGTCGCCGGCCTCGAATGTCAGAACGCGCGGGCAGTCCTCGTTCTTGAAATCGTTGCAGTAGCAGTAATCTTTTAACTGCGGCTTCTCACGGTTAAGCTGCTCCAGCAGCATCTTGATGGTGGTCGTTCGACCGGTGCCGGCCAGACCCGTTACGAAGATGTTGTAACCGACGCTCTTGACGTTCAGGCCGAGCTTGATCGAGTCTATGGCCTTTTCCTGCCCGATGATCACACGGCAGGGCTCGATATCACTCGAAGTCTTGACTCCCCGGGGCAGGTAATCAGTGCTGTAATCGAGGTCCTTAAATGATAACTCACGCGATTTTCTGGCAAACTTGGTAGCCGGCATCACATCCTCCGTTGGATTTCTTACTTTCACCTTAAAATAGAGAATGTTCTCCCCGCGGGAAACAAGTTTTTCCGTGGCCGTACATTCGGAACGCTTTTTGAAGCCCGTGCAAAGCATTGCCCCAGCCTGGACTTATCATGTAAAAGACTCAGGCGACGGCTGCCGGAGTAGTCGACTGTCAACCCGAAAATAGTTGGCCCGATTTCCCCATTCGGCGATCTGTCAGACCGCATGAATGGTCCCTTTAGAGCTTCCACGCGCTCAAAAATCTTCATGAATGAAGCGAGTTAAGAAAGCCGTCTCATTGTTGTCCAAGGGCTTAACTGGCAACATGATATGTTTGCCCGAACGAATGACGACGGAGGTCGAGCGTCATTTCGGCGCATAGCCTGCCATTCTGGCATTGAATTTTCTGCCATCCTTCAAAAAAAGTGATAAAAATTTTTGGTTAAGTAAGCTATTTCACGGCATCGAATTACCGGGCCTGTCGCCCGTAAGTCATTCAAAGACAACACAATAACTTCTCTTGACAACTTCTTTTTAATATCTATATTCAAGTCCTGTTGCTTTTTTAGCATTGCGCATTGAATTGGCGGTATCGTCTAGTGGTTAGGACGGGTGGTTCTCAGCCATCAAACCGGGGTTCGATCCCCCGTACCGCTGAAAGCAGTGTAGGCGCCTGTCGACTCCTTTTTCGGCAGGCGCTTCCTTTATCGTTGAAACGCAGGCGCTCGTTATACCGTCATGAGCGTGCGCATCTGCCGCCAGAGGGTACAAAAGACCCGCTCACGATCCCGAGCACCGTCGTCCTTGTCTTCTGTGCGCCCGTGTTTTTCAGCGTCGATGCCTCGCGAGGCGCGTATAACAGCAATAGCAGAATATGAAGGCTGAAGATGATTGAATTGATCGCGGTAACTGCAGGTCCCTTGATCGACGATATTCGTAAACTGATCATGGAATACGAGGACTCGGTGGATTTCGATCTCTGTTTTCAGAATATTCAGAGTGAACTGGCGGCGCTGCCCGCGCCATACGATCCGCCTGAAGGTTGTCTGCTGCTGGCCCGCTGTGACGGGGAAGCCGCCGGCTGCGTGGCCATGCAAAGACTCGCTGATGGCGTCAGCGAGATGAAAAGGCTGTACGTGAAACCCAAATTTCGCGGCCGGGATATCGGCCGAAGTCTGGCAATGGAGATTATAGACAGGGCGCGGCAGGGGGGTTATCGCCGCATGCGGCTGGATACCCTTACCACGATGAAAGAGGCTGTGGCCCTCTACCGTTCGCTGGGCTTCGTCGCCATTGAACCTTATCGCTTTAATCCGATCGAGAGCGCGCTATACATGGAATTAACGCTTGATGCCGGATGACGCGACCGACTGGTCTGAGAAGCCGCTATTCTCGCTGAAATCTCGCTCGCATTATCGGCTGCGTCGTCCGTTACCGGGCGCAACGGCAATTTCGCTGCTAATCCCGGCCCCCTTATCTCATGGAGCCATTGGTAGTCAGTTTGGATTCCGGTCATAGTTCGGCGCAGGAGGTCTCCTTTTCGACCGCGGGCCGAAAAAGGAAGCGAAAGGTCGCACTAAAGGTTCGTCCGCTCGCAACCGGGCAGCCGCCCATCCGTATAAAGGGATGTATCCTGGCAAATTTCCATCCGAGGAGGTATTCATGAGCTTCGTTCGTGAGCAGCATCATGCCGGCATTGCGACATTGACTCTCAGTCGAGGCAAAGTCAATGCCCTCAATGAACCCATGGTCGAAGAAATTCGTCAATCTTTTGAAAACATGGGAAAAAACCCCGATGTGAAGGCGGTGATTCTTACCGGAGAAGGAAAATTCTTCTCGTTTGGCTTCGATATCCCTGAATTTCTCGGTTTTCAGAGAGAATCGTTCGCCCGTTACCTGAAAAAGTTCACCGACCTTTTGACCTATCTCTTTGTGTTTCCCAAACCGGTTGTCGCGGCGCTGAACGGCCATGCCGTGGCAGGCGGCTGCATGCTGGCCACCACCTGCGACTATCGCCTTATGGTTTCCGGGAAAGCGAAAATCTCGCTCAACGAAGTCAGTTTCGGCTCCAGTGTGTTCGCCGGAAGTGTTGATATCCTCAAATTCTGCACCGGCGCCAAAAACGCCTCCGAAATCTTGCTCAGCGGCACCATGTACTCAGCTGAAGAGGCCCTGAGGCTCAACCTTATAGATCAGATTTCATCGCTCGATAGGTTGCAGGAAGATGCCGAAGCTGCCACCCGCGTTATGGCCGGGCGAGCCCAGCCGGCCTTCGCCAGCCTGAAAAGGCTTCTGCGTCAGCCGCTGGCTGATACCTGGGCAAACAGGGAAGCGGCTTCCATTGAAGAGTTTCTCGATATCTGGTATTCCGAGGACACCTGGAAACAGCTTCAGGATATAAAAATACATTCGTAGCTCGGTGCCGCCGACCGCAAGAAAGCGCTTGCAAACGGCCTGGCGGCATGGTAATTTTTAGTCACGGCTTCATAGATTCTCTCCCGAAGCAAATTGGGCAAAAAATCCGACGCGGTTCGGATTCCAGATAAGGTCCGAAATAAACCTCCAGGAGGTATTTATGCCCGTCAAAAAGCTCAAAGATTTTCTCGACAGTAACGATATCAGGTACGTGACCATCAGCCACTCGCGGGCGTACACCGCCCAGACCATCGCGGCCTCGGCCCATATCCCGGGCAAGGAACTCGCCAAGACGGTGGTGATCAAAATCGATGGCAAGATGGCCATGGCCGTTCTGCCGGCCTCGTACAAGATAGACTTCGACCTGCTCAAGCAGATGTGCGGGACCGACGACGTCGAACTGGCGACCGAGAAAGAGTTCAAAGACATGTTCCCGGAGTGTGAAGTGGGCGCCATGCCGCCGTTTGGCAACCTGTACGGCATGGACGTCTACGTGGCCCAAAGTCTGACCGAGGACGAGGAAATCGCTTTCAACGCCGGCTCGCACACGGAACTCATCAAGCTGTCCATGAAGGACTACGGAAAGCTGGTTAAACCGAAAGTCGTCAAGTTCTCCATCCAGTAGGCGGTCACGCAAATCCGGCTGTTCTTCTGATTCGTCGATCGACTTACACGTCCAATTCGCCCGGGCTTGTGCCCGAGGCAGCCAATCGACCTGTTGTGTTATCCGCCGCCGGCCCGGCGCCGACTTTGGAAATTTCTTAATAACGCCCGGCGCCTCGGTTGACAAAGAAGACCCATTCTGGTATTCTTCCTAAAGGTTGTCAAAACAGAAACCAATCGCTTGTTTAAGTTGTTGCACAATCATATACGACCACAGAAATATGGGTTTTGTACCGCTCCGCGCCGCGGGACGGGTAATACGGCTGAAAAGCAGCAGATGTTTCGATAACGCTATGAGTACTCTCGTCAGAAGTTGCGTTCAGCTAACCAAACCGTCGGTCATGACGCTGGTCGTCACCTCCGGCGTCACGGCGCTGGTTCTGGAGGGCACTCTTCTTGCCAGCCCGCTCAAGTTTGCGGCGTTTCTGGCAGGCCTGTTTCTTACCGGCGGCTGCGCTAACTCCCTCAACCAGTATCTCGAACGGGATATTGACTCTCGGATGAGCCGAACCTGCGGGTGCAGGCCGCTGCCGCTGCGCGCTTTGACGGCGTCGCAGGCCCTGACATTTTCCATTATTGTGGGCCTTGTCGGCGTGCTTCTGCTGGCGCTGGTTTTCAACTGGCTGACAGCCCTTTTGGCCCTGGCGGTGATTATGTTTTACGGCTTTGTATACACGCTGTGGCTCAAACCGACCACCAGCCAGAATATTGTTATCGGCGGCATCGCCGGCGCCATGGCTCCGGTGGGTGCTTGGGCGGCCGCAACCGGATCGACGGCGCTTATGCCCTGGCTGCTGTTTCTGATTATTCTCGTCTGGACGCCTCCGCATTTCTGGGCGCTGGCTGTGCATTTCAAAGATGATTATCGGCGGGCCGGTTTGCCGATGTTGCCGGTCGCCCGGGGTGACCGCGCCGCATTGAACGGGATTTTCTATTATACTGTCGCACTCTTCGCGGTCAGCCTTTTGCCGCTGGCGGTCAATTTTGGCTGGATTTATCTGGCGGCATCGCTTATCCTGGGCGTAATATTTGTAGAAAAAGCGTACAAGGCCAGAAGGCATAACCAGCCGCATCTGGCGTGGGGCATCTTCCGTTACTCGATTTTGTATTTGTTTTTCCTGTTCCTGGCGCTGATAATGGATAAGTTCATTTAGCCTGCGTGGATGATAAGGCTACGTCTTTCGGCAAGACGAGGGGAAAGTACTTGGCGCAGATATTTCCAGAATGGACTAACAAACTGCCAACATATCTTGCTATCGGAGTGGTCGTCCTGGCGGCGGCGGCGGTGGCCTTCGTATGGTACTATTTCTCCCCGTGGTATACGGACGTCGGTTACCGGCCGCTGCAGCCCGTGCCTTACAGCCACAAGCTCCACGCCGACGATCTGGGCCTGGATTGCCGTTATTGCCATAATTCGGTGGAGGTCTCGCCGCACGCCAACGTGCCGCCGACACAAACCTGCATGAACTGCCACACGCTTATACTGCCCGAGAGCGAGAGACTCCTGCCCGTCCGCGAAAGTTTCAGCATGAAACTGCCGCTGCAATGGGTGCGTGTGCACAGACTGCCCGATTACGCTTACTTCGACCACAGCGCGCACCTGCGCGCGGGTGTCGGCTGTGTCAGTTGCCACGGCAATGTCGCCCAGATGAAGGTGGTCTCGCAGAAGCAGCCCCTGAGCATGGGCTGGTGCCTGGATTGTCACCGCCACCCGGACGAGCACCTGCGCCCGCACGAGGAGCTCACCGATATGTACTGGCAGCCGCCCGCCGACCAGGCCGAGTATGCGAAAAAAGTGAGGATGGAAAAAAACATAAATCCGCCGGTGGTGTGTTCGGGGTGTCACCGATGAGCAGATCCGAGCTTGACGACAGGGGTGGTTACTGGCGCAGCCTGGAGCATTTGGCGGAAATGACCGCCGGGTCGCAAGATTCGTCCGGAAAAGCCGAGAGAGCGCGTGAGATACCATCCAATCCATGGACGCGGCGCAATTTTCTGACGTTGATGGGTGCCTCGATGGCCCTGGCCGGGTTGGCCGGCTGCCGCCGCCCGGTGGATAAGATTGTGCCGTATGTCTCTCAGCTGGAAGAGGTCATCCCCGGTGTGCCCCGGTACTACGCCACCACCATGCCGCTGGGCAATTCCGCCTACGGTCTGATTGTTGAATCTCATGAAGGACGCCCGACGAAAATCGAAGGCAACCCGGAGCATCCGGCCTCGCTCGGTTCCGCCGACTGTCTGACTCTGGCTTCGATACTGGGACTTTACGATCCCGACCGCTCCAAAAGTGTCAGGCACAAAAACATCGAGAAGAGCTACGCCGATTTCGTGAGTTTCTGGCGCGAGCGGCACAGTTCGTTCACCGCCGGCGAGGGATCCGGATTAGCGGTTCTGTCCGAGGCGTTTTCATCACCGACCCTGGCGCGCCTTAAGCGTGATTTCGCAAAATCATTTCCCGCAGCGCGATGGGTCGCATATGAGCCGATTAGCGATGAGAACATCTATCGCGCCGTGCAGAATCTTACCGGCAAGACTTCACGACCGATCTACGATTACGACAGAGCGGATGTCATCCTCTCTCTTGACTGTGACTTCCTGCAAACCGAAAGCGAAAATGTCGCCGCGGCCCGCCGCTTCGCCGACGGCCGCCGGATAATTGGCGCCGATCACGTCATGAACCGCCTCTACGTTGCCGAGTGTGCCTTCAGTGTCACCGGCGGTATGGCCGACCACCGCCTGCGCCTCAGAAGTGGCGAGATCGGCCGACTCCTTTTGGCCCTGGCCGGCAAGCTGTCACAGATGGGTGTGGATACCGGCAACGTGCCCCCTTCCGGTGAAACCTATTTCGACGAGCGCTGGCTGACGGCTCTGGCCGAGGACTTGGTCAGAACGAAAGGAAAGAGCCTGATTGTCGCCGGGCGACGGCAGCCGGTATGGGTGCATGAGGTCACGCTGGCCCTCAACGCCGCGCTGGGGAACATCGACGAAACCGTCAGTTTCCACGGCATGCCCGACGCACTGTCGACGGACCGGGATGAATTTGCCGGCCTGGTGAACCAAATGTCCGCCGGCGCTATCGACACCCTCGTCATCCTTGGCGGCAATCCCGTTTATGATGCGCCGGCCGATGTGAACTTCAGTGCTGCCCTGGGTCGGGTCGAACACACCGTGCACCTGAGCGCCTACTACGATGAAACATCGCGCCAGGCCGAGTGGCACGTGCCCCGCGCTCACTTTCTCGAGAGCTGGGGAGACGCCCGGTCGGCCGACGGCACGGTAAGCGTCATTCAACCCATGATCGAGCCGCTTTACGGCGGGCACGCCGACACTGAGATATTCGCCCTGATGGCCGGCGGACGCGAGCTGCGGGGTTATGACATCGTTCGTGAGACTTGGCAAAGCCTCCTCAAAGGCGGTGACTTCGAAAAACAATGGCGAAGCGTCCTGCATGATGGCCGGCTGGCTGACAGCGCGACTCCGCCGGATAAATACCGCGCAATGAAATCCTGGTCAAAGCTCTGGTCCGAAGTACCGTCTCGGCCCGCGGCCGCCTCTGCAAACAGCCTCGAGATAGGCTTCTATCCATCGCATCTCTACGATGGTCGATACGCCAACAACGGGTGGCTGCAGGAGTTGCCCGACGCCGTGACCAAGCTGGCCTGGGATAACGCTGCCCTGATCAGCCCGAAGACCGCCGAAGAACTGGCGGTGGCGAACAACGATATGGTGCGCCTTGAATTCGACGGCCGAAGTCTCGAGATGCCGGTCTGGGTCACGCCGGGCCAGGCCGACTATGCCGTGGCCCTGGCGTTGGGTTACGGCCGCGAGGGTTTGGGTCAAATCGCCGACGGGGTCGGCTTCAATACCTACCTGCTGAGAACCACCGGTGCTGATTCGTTTGGTCGCGGCGCAGTTCTGGCCGGTACGGGCCAAACCTATGCGCTGGCCAACACGCAGGACCATTCCCGCATGGCCGGCCGGCCGATTATCCGCGAAGCGACTGTCGCCGAATATCGCGACAATCCGGAATTTGCCCGCGAGATGGTGGAACACCCGGCCCTGAAATCGATATATCCGGACCATGATTACTCACGGGGCTACCAGTGGGGTATGGTCATCGACCTGAACGTCTGCATCGGCTGCAACGCTTGCACTATCGCCTGTCAGAGCGAAAACAACATCCCGGTCGTGGGCAAGGCCCAGGTCGCCAGGGGTCGCGAGATGCACTGGATACGCAACGACCGCTATTTCGTGGGTGATTTGGACGACCCGCGCATGGTGCACCAGCCGGTGGCGTGCCAGCAGTGCGAGAACGCCCCCTGCGAACAGGTATGCCCGGTGGCCGCGACCAGCCACGACCGGGAAGGCCTCAACACCATGAACTACAATCGCTGCATCGGTACGCGTTACTGCTCGAACAACTGCCCTTACAAGGTGCGCCGGTTCAACTTTTTCAACTACGTCAGCGAAATGGCGGAAGTCGTGAAAATGGCCCAGAACCCGGACGTTACGGTGCGGTCCCGGGGAGTTATGGAAAAATGCACGTTCTGCCTCCAGCGGATAAACCGGGCCAAACAGCAGGCCAAAAAAGAAAACCGGCTGGTCCGCGACGGGGAAATCATGACCGCCTGCCAGCAGGCGTGTCCGACCAGCGCTATCCAGTTCGGCAATATCAACGACCCCGACAGCCAGGTGGCGAAACTGAAACAGGCCGACCGCAAATACGACCTGCTCGCGGAATTCAATGTCCGGCCGCGTAATTCGTACCTGGCCAAACTGACAAACCCCAACCCGAAACTGAGCGGAGGCTCGGAAACGGGGTAGCTGGAATAAACGAGAGCGATTGTGAGCACGACCACGCGTGAAATAACCGGCTTGCCGGAAGGCGAAGCCCCCCTGCTGGGGGGCCACCAGACGTTCACCGGCATCACCGCCAAGATTAGCGGCATCATCGAACGCCGCACGCCGCCGGTATGGTACCTGGCTTTTGGCGCCGCCCTCTCGCTGTTTCTCGTGCTGGTCGGCTCGATCGGCTACCTGCTCTACGAGGGTACCGGTATCTGGGGCTTGAACAACCCCGTCGGCTGGGGCTGGGCGATCATCAACTTCGTCTGGTGGGTCGGCATCGGTCACGCCGGTACCCTGATATCGGCCATTCTCTTCCTGCTGCGGCAACGCTGGCGGACATCCATCAACCGTTTCGCCGAAGCTATGACTCTCTTCGCCATCTCCTGCGCCCTCATTTTCCCGGCCATTCACGTCGGTCGCATGTGGGTGGTTTACTGGGTGTTTCCCATCCCCAACCAGATGAGCATGTGGCCGAATTTCCGCTCCCCGCTCCTGTGGGACGTCTTCGCGGTCAGCACCTATTTCACCGCCTCGCTGTTGTTCTGGTACACGGGACTGATACCGGATCTGGCCACCCTGAGGGACCGCGCCTCCAAAAAAATCAAAAAGATAATCTTCGGCATCTTTGCCGTCGGCTGGCGCGGCGGCAACCGGCAGTGGAAACACTACGAACTGGCCTACCTGATTCTCGCCGGCATATCGACGCCCCTCGTGCTATCGGTCCATAGCGTCGTCAGCACCGACTTCGCCGTCAGCATCATACCCGGCTGGCACACCACCATATTCCCGCCGTACTTCGTGGCCGGCGCCATCTTTTCCGGTTTTGCCATGGTCATTACGCTGACCGTTATCGCGCGCAAGATATTCGGTATCGAAGACCTCATCACCGTCGACCACCTCGAGAAGATGAACAAGGTCATCCTTCTGACCGGTTCGATGGTCGGTTACGCTTACGGCATGGAGTTCTTCATCGCCTGGTACTCGGGCAACATCTACGAGCAGTTTGCGTTTCTCAACCGGGCTTTTGGACCCTACGCCTGGGCTTACTGGATAATGGTGTCGTGCAACGTGGCCGTGCCCCAGCTATTCTGGTTCAGGAAGCTGCGCACCAGCATTCCGGTGATGTTTGTCGCCTCCATACTGATAAATATTGGCATGTGGTTTGAACGCTTTGTCATCGTCGTGACGTCGCTCTCGCGCGACTTTCTGCCCTCGGCCTGGGACTATTACAGCCCCACCATCTGGGATATCAGCACCTTCGTCGGCTCCTTTGGACTGTTCTTCACGCTCTTTTTGCTGTTCATCCGGTTTCTGCCGATGATCTCGATGGCCGAAGTGAAGACGGTTCTGCCCCAGGCTGATCCCCACCATCACGCTGCCGCGCGGGCGGTGGAGGGAAACCGCCATGGATAGAGTCGTGACGGGACAGGTGAAAGGCGTGCTGGCGAGATTCGACGACCCGGGTTCGCTGCATAAGGCCGCTGTCAAAATCCGCGAGGCCGGTTTCAGCAAATTCGACTGTCATTCGCCGTTCCCCATTCACGGTATGGATGCGGCCATGGGCCTGAAGCGGTCGCCGCTCGGCTGGATTGTCGGTCTGGCCGCGATTGTCGGGACCACGAGCGCCTTGGCTCTGCAGTGGTGGACCAGTTCGGTGGATTACCCGCTGGTCATCTCCGGCAAACCCTTCTTCAGTTTCCAGGCATATGTGCCGGTAACCTTCGCGCTCGGGGTGCTCCTGTCGGCCTTCGCGGCGCTGATCGCCATGCTGGCTCTCAACGGCTTGCCGCGCCTCTTCCACCCGGTGTTTTACTCCAGGCAGTTCGAGAAGGTCACCGACGACGCCTTCTTTGTGAGCATTGAAGCCGAGGACCCGTTGTTTGAGGTGGATAAAACCCGCGCTTTCCTCGAAGCCATCGGCGGCAAAAACGTGGAGGTACTGCAGAAGTCATGAAGTACCTTGGTCGCCACATACGCGCCCTGACGGCAATCCTGCTGCTTCCGGCCTTGTGCCTGATCATCGCGGCCGGTTGCGCCCGGCAGCGCACTTCGGAGAAGCCGCCGATTCATCTGGTTCCCGACATGGACCGCCAGCAGAAATACAAAGCTCAGGCCTACAGCCCGTTTTTTGGCGACGGCGCTACCATGCGCGTCCCCGTCGCCGGAACGGTAGCCCGCGGTGAACTGCGCGACGATGATGTTTTCTTTATAGGAAAAAGCGCCGACGGCGCCTTTGTCCGGCAGGGACCCCTGCCCGTGACAAGGCAACTGCTGGAACGAGGCCGGGAAAGCTATGACATCTACTGTTCACCGTGCCACAGCCGGGTGGGTGACGGACGGGGTATCATGGTCACGCGCGGCTACGTGCCGCCGCCGTCGTTCCACACCGATCGGATTCGGGATTTCCCCGATGGCCAGGTCTTTGATGCCATCACCAACGGCGTTCGCAACATGCCGTCCTATCGGCACCAGATTCCTCCCGGGGACCGCTGGGCGATTACGGCCTATCTGCGCGTTCTGCAGCGAAGCCAGAACGCGACTATCGAGGATATACCGGTGGAAATAAGGGATAAGGTAAAGTAGCAACCCTATGCAATTCGACAGCCGGACATATCGCCTTACGGACCGTGGGAATTTCGGCCGGATAGCCGCCGGGGCGGGGATTGTCGGCCTGGTGTTCAGCGGCGTGGGGTATTATGTCGATGCCGGGCAGTTTTTCTTCTCCTGGCTGACCGCCGTCGTGTTCTGGCTGTCGATCGGTCTGGGCGGGTTGTTCTTCACCATGCTTCACCATCTCGTCGGCGCCAAATGGAGCGTGGTGCTGCGACGACTCTCCGAAAACATCATGTCGGTGCTGCCGGTGATGGCTCTTTTGTTCATACCGGTCCTGTTGGGCCTTCACGAACTTTTTCACTGGAGTCACGCTGATGCCGTCGCCGCCGACCCTCTCTTGCAGGGCAAAGCCGGCTATCTCAACATAACGTTCTTTGTCCTCAGGCTCGTGGCCTATTTTCTCATCTGGTTCGTTCTGGTTTACATGCTCAATCGCATTTCAGCGGCGCAGGACAGCGCTTACCATCCCTCCCAGACACGCCGCCTGCGCGTGATAAGCGCTCCGGGCATAATCCTCTTTGCCATCACCCTCACTTTTTCGGCCTTTGACTGGATGATGTCTCTGGATGCGCATTGGTACTCGACCATCTTTGGCGTTTACGTTTTTTCCGGAAGCCTGCTGGCCATGCTGTCGTTTCTGACTCTGGTGGTTCTGCTTCTAAGGCGCAACCACGTACTGGAAAACACCATCACCGTCGAGCATCGCCACGACCTGGGCAAGCTGATTTTCGCATTCACGATCTTCTGGGCCTACATGGCTTTCTCCCAGTATTTTCTCATCTGGTACGGCAACATTCCCGAGGAAACCATCTGGTTTCTCCATCGCTGGGACACTTCCTGGAAAGTCGTGACACTGCTGATTCTTTTCGGCCACTTCGTGGTGCCGTTCTTTGTCCTCTTTCCGCACGCCGCCAAGAGAAACCCGCTCGTTCTTGGAGCCATGG
Source organism: Candidatus Zixiibacteriota bacterium (assembly GCA_029858555.1). Taxonomy (GTDB): domain Bacteria; phylum Zixibacteria; class MSB-5A5; order GN15; family FEB-12; genus DAOUUR01. Next base: position 17,821 of record JAOUEU010000005.1, on the reverse strand, counting down.
CCCTCTGGATCTTGGTAATGCACTGGATTGACCTTTACTGGATCATCATGCCGACCCTGCATCACCACGGTGTCCATCTGTCCTGGATAGACCCGGCAACGCTGGTCGGTATCGGCGGGGTCTTCCTCTGGTATTTCTGGCGGCGTGTCGCCTCGCGACCCCTGGTGCCGATCAAGGACCCGTCCCTTGAAGCCTCTATCCGCTTCGTAAATCATTGAAAGGTAACCATGTCCAGTCCCCTGCAAACAGGCCCTTCCGGATATGAAAAACAGGACGTTAGCGTGAACAAAGTCGTCCTCTGGGGCGTTATGTCGATACTGGTCGTTGTCGTGGTCATTATCTGGGGGCTGGATTACTTTACGGCGGTCAAGGAAGAAATCGTCCAGACACAGGTGCTCAGCCCGCAGTCGGTGACCTTGCGGGAATTGCGCGCCCGGGAAGCGGAAGAATTCGGCAGCTACAAGCTGCTGGATTCCGCCGGCAGTGTCTACCGGATCCCGATCGACCGCGCGATGGAGATTGTGGCCGATGAGGCCTACCGGCAGCGGCTGAAAGCCACCTCAAAGTGAGAATATGATCGGTAATTCGATACATGGGACATTCCGACAGCATACAACCGTCGGAATAATATCAGCCTTCTGCCTGCTGCTTGTCCTGCTGGCAGCCTCGGCTGCGGCTCAGGTAATCGAGGATGACCCGGCCGCGCTGCGCGGCATCGATGTCGAGGAGCACCTGGGCGAGATGATCCCGCTTGATCTGGAGTTCATCGGCAGCGACGCTCAGCCGGTGCAACTTGGCAGTTTCTTCAACCGGGAGAAACCGGTGGTGCTGATTCTCGGCTACTATACCTGTCCCATGTTGTGCAACCTGGTGTTCAACGGCGTTACCGATGCCGTGAAAGAACTGGCCTGGCGTCCGGGCGCGGAATTCCAGATGGTGACAGTCAGTATCGATCCGCGCGAAACCGATGTTGTGGCGGCGGCCAAGAAGAAAAACTATATCGAGGCTATCGGCAAACCCGGAATCGAGCACGGCTGGGAATTTCTGACCGGCCCGGAAAAACAATCCAGAACCCTCGCCGACGCCGTCGGCTTTAAGTATTATTACGATGAGACGCAGGACCAGTATGCCCACCCGGCAGTGGTGATCGTTCTCACTCCGTCCGGGAAAATATCACGCTACCTGTACGGTATTCAGTTTACCGAACGCGACCTGCGCCTGGCCCTGCTGGAAGCATCCGAAGGCAAGGTGGGCAGCAGTCTTGATAAGCTCATCCTGTACTGCTTTCATTATGATCCCGATGCCGGCGGTTATGTCGTGTTTGCCGGCAACGTCATGCGTCTGGGAGGGGCTGTTACTTTCGGATTGCTGCTCGTTCTGATAACAGCGCTGTGGTACCGGGAACGCAGGAAAAGGGCGGTCGCGCGGGTCGGCGTCTGATACGGGGGATGAGGAACCTCAGGGGAAGTTAATCGGATATGGATACTACTGGATCACTCTTTTTACCACCCGGCAGTTCGACCATCTCTTCTGAATTCGACGCTCTCTTTTATTTTCTCGTCTACGCCTCGATTGTCTTTCTGGGCATCGTCGTTTTTAGCATTGTCCTCTTCAGCCTCCGCTACCGGAAGCGGGGAGTCGAAGAAACTCCCACACCGGGCATCTCCCACAGCACCAAACTGGAAATCACCTGGTCGATTGTACCCACCATCCTGGTCATGATCGTCTTTGTCTGGGGTTTCCGAATCTATATGAAGATGAACGTCGTCCCCCGCGATGCTATGGAAATAAAAGTCACCGGCCAGAAATGGTTCTGGACGTTTGATTACCCGGAGGGAGCTAACACCTTAAACGAACTGGTCGTTCCGGCCGGTAAACCGGTGAAACTATTGATGTCGTCGCGTGATGTTATTCACAGCTTTTTTGTCCCGGACTTCCGGATCAAGATGGACGTGTTGCCGAATCGTTACACCGTCACGTGGTTCGAGGCCCCCGAAATCGGCGAGCACAACCTCTTTTGCACCGAGTTCTGCGGCAAAGGGCATTCCGAGATGATCGGCCGCGTCCGGGTGGTGTCCGAGCGGGAGTATGCCGAGTGGCTCGAGACCAGCGGCGCCGGCGGGGAAGAACTGCCCCCGGACCAATACGGCGCGGCCCTGTTTGTTGCCAAGGCCTGCAATACCTGCCACAGTGTCGAAGGCAAAAGGCTGGTAGGACCGGCTCTGAACGGCGTCTTTGGCAAACCTGTCATGCTCACCGGCGGGGGAGAGGCTACGGTCGATGAAAACTATGTCCGTGAATCGATACTCGAGCCGCAAGCCTCAATCGTGGCCGGCTACGAACCCGTCATGCCCACCTACCAGGGTATCCTCAAGGACCGGCAGATCGACGCTCTGATTGCGTACATCAAATCTCTGAAGTAAAAGGGGGCTGTTTTTTGAAAGGCATTCCTGAAAATCATTATCTGAACGCCGCCAGAGGCATAAAATCCTGGCTGCTGACGCTCGACCACAAACGGATCGGTGTTCTTTATCTGTTCGGCATTATGGCCGCTTTTTTGGTCGGCGGTGTCTTTGCCATGCTTATCCGGCTGGAGCTGTTGAGTCCGGCCAAGGAATTGATGGAGGCCGATACTTACAACCACGTCTTCACCCTGCACGGCGCCATCATGATCTTTCTCTTTATCATCCCATCCATCCCGGCCGCTCTGGGCAACTTCGTGTTGCCGCAAATGATCGGCGCCAAAGATGTTGCTTTTCCGCGTCTGAACCTGGCCAGTTGGTGGATCTATATCCTGGGCTCGGCCTTTGCCGTTTATTCGATAGCTACCGGCTCAATTGATACCGGCTGGACTTTTTACACGCCCTACAGCACCGAATCGACCGGCTCGGTGGTCTCGATGACCCTGGGTGTGTTCATCCTCGGATTTTCGTCGATCTTCACGGGCCTTAACTTCATTGTCACCATCCACAAGATGCGGGCCCCGGGACAGACCTGGTTCAAACTGCCTTTGTTTGTCTGGGGTCTGTATGCTACGGCGATAATCCAGGTGCTGGCGACGCCCGTCCTGGGCATCACGCTGATCCTTCTGATTCTGGAACGGGTGGCGAGTATCGGCATCTTTGACCCGGCCATGGGCGGCGACCCCGTGCTCTTCCAGCACTTCTTCTGGTTCTACTCGCACCCGGCGGTGTACATAATGATTTTGCCTGGTATGGGAATTATCAGCGAACTGGTCTCGGTGTTCTCCCACAAGAAGATCTTCGGCTACAAGGCCATCGCCTTTTCATCGCTGGCCATCGCCTTTATCAGTTTCCTCGTCTGGGGGCACCACATGTTCGTCAGCGGGCAGTCGCAACTGGCCGCCATGCTTTTTTCGTTGCTGACTTTCCTGGTCGGTATTCCGTCCGGGATCAAGGTCTTCAACTGGCTGGCCACCATGTACCGGGGGCGCATCACCTTCGAAGCCCCCATGCTCTATACCCTGTCGTTTTTGGTCCTGTTTACCATCGGCGGCCTGACCGGGATATTCCTGGGCGCTCTGGCGGTCGACGTGCATCTCCATGACACCTATTTCGTGGTGGCCCATTTTCACTACGTCATGATGGGCGGCACCGTCATGGCCTTTCTCGGCGGCCTGCACTACTGGTGGCCCAAAATCTGGGGACGCATGTACAACGAACTCTGGGCCAAAATATCGGTGGCTTTCATCTTCGTCGGTTTCAACATGACCTTCTTCACTCAGTTCATCCTCGGCGCTCAGGGCATGCCCCGGCGTTACTACAGCTACCTCGACCAGTATCAACCTCTGCATGGCTTCTCGTCGGTGGGCTCGTGGGTGATGGGTATCGGCTTTATCATCATGGGCATTTACCTCGTGCATGCCATCTTCAAAGGCCGCCCGGCCGGTGACAACCCCTGGGGAGCCCTGACCTTCGAATGGCAGACGACCTCACCACCGCCCAGGGAAAACTTCACCGTCCCGCCGGTGCTCACGCATGGCCCGTATGACTATGACAAGATCGTCCCGGAAAGGACCGCCTGAAAACATGGCCGATAATCACAGCCATAGTCACCCGGCCCATCTGGCTCATCACTTCAGCGATGCCCAGCAGCAGCGCGAATCGGCCAAGCTCGGCATGTGGCTGTTCCTGCTGACCGAAATCCTCCTGTTCGGCGGGCTGTTTGTGGCTTACGCCATTTACCGCTCGTGGAACCCCGAGATGTTCTACAACGCCCACAAGTTTCTCGACATCCACCTGGGCACCCTCAACACTATCGTGCTTATCTCCAGTTCGGTCACCATGGCGCTGGCCATCCGCAGTATGCAGTTGAACGATAGAAGGAAAGCCATCGGCCTGCTCGTGACCACCCTCCTTCTGGCGGCCGTCTTTCTGGTCGTGAAGTACTTCGAATACAGCCACAAGATTCACCTGGGCCAACTGCCGGGCAAGTACTACACCTTCACCGGTGTCGATGGAGCCAACCCGCACATTTTCTTCAGTATCTATTTCGCCATGACCGGTTTGCACGGCATCCACGTTATCGCCGGCATGGGCGCTATCGGGTGGGTCCTGACCAGAACCATCCGCCGCCGGTTTTCGTCGGAATACTACACACCCATGGAGTTGACCGGCCTTTACTGGCACCTGGTCGACCTTATCTGGATATATCTGTTCCCTCTCTTCTATTTATTGGAAGAAAAGATGACAAACGAGCCGGCCGCCTCATACCAGCACATCACTCCCCTGCGGACATACCTAGCCGTAGGGGTGACCCTGTTTATCCTGACCGGTCTCACCGTGGGCATCTCTTTCATTCCCCTGGGCGGATGGAATGCCATCGTGGCCATCAGCCTGGCTTCGATAAAAGGCGTCCTGGTGGCGCTTATATTCATGCATCTGCTCTATGATAAGAAAATATACGCAGTGGTGTTTGTGGCCGCTCTTTTGTTCCTGGCGATCTTTATCGCCCTTACGATGTTCGATACTTTGAGCCGGGGCGATGTTAACGAAATATCCGGGCATCCCATTAAGGGCAAAGCCGTCATATACGACGCGCCTGCGGCCGATACGCTGCGGCCCGAATCCGACAGCCTTCAGAAAGAGCCGCCGGCGGCCGACCGGTAGCGTCCGGCGGCCCGGGCCCGCTTTTAGCTTGCCCCGGAGCTGCGACACACATATTGTGAGAATAGTTGCGTGCTCACTCAAAGGAGGGAACTGCTGATGAAGGCGTTTACCCGGCTGGCGATAATAACCACTCTGGCCACCTACCTTCTCATATTCACGGGCGGGCTGGTGCGCGTTTCCGGGGCCGGCCTGGGCTGCCCGGACTGGCCCAAATGCTTCGGCCGCTGGGTGCCGCCGTTGAGCGTCAGCCAGTTGCCGGTCGACATTGACCCGGCCCAGTTCAACTTCGCCCTGGCCTGGATCGAGTACGTCAACCGCCTCATCGGGGTGGCCGTAGGATTGCTCATCGCCGCTGTTGCCGTCATGGCCATCATATCCTACCGCCGGCATCCCAAAATACTCATCGCCTCCATCCTGGCGGCCGTCCTGGTGGCTTTCCAGGGCTGGCAGGGTGGACAGGTGGTAGCTTCCGAACTGGCCCCCCTGCTGGTGTCGGTGCATCTGGTGATAGCTCTCGTAATCGGCGGGCTGATGATCTATGTCTCGCAGCGAGCCTGGTATCTCGAGCGGCCGGACACCGAAAAGGAATCCGCCTACCCGGCGGGGCTCCGAATGTGGGTCGGCCTGCTGTGGGTGCTGGCACTGGTGCAAGTGATTCTGGGGACGCAGGTGCGGGAGGCCATTGAGACAGCCATGCACGACTTTCCGCTCCTGCCGGATTCGGAGTTGATAGGGGCGGTTGGCGTCATGAAATACGTACACCCTCTCCTCGGCGCCGTCATAGCCGTGGCAGCATGGATCATTGTGTTTAGATTGGTCAAAGCGAAGAACCGCCCGTCGCCGATTGTCTGGCAGAGCGGCTGGAGCGTGGCGGGCCTGGTACTAGTGCAACTGCTTGTCGGTGCTGTCCTGACCTTTGTAGGTATACCGGCGGTAATGCAGGTGCTTCACATGTGGGTGGCCGCCCTTTTGACCGGGGCCATTTTGGTTTCATACGTCGCCCTGGGTCAGGCGCAGGAGGGATAGATGAGTCGCACCGATTCTTATCCGAAGATGCTTATCTGGCTGATAATAGCCATGATGGTGCTGGCTGTTATGGCCCTGCTGGTGGTTAACTGGACGAATGTCTCCCGCTCGAAAATCCCCGTTTGGGGCGAGCTGCCGCAATTCACTTTTACGGCGGCCCACACCGGGCAACCGTTCGGCCTGGAAGACATGAAAGGCCGCCTCAACGTCGTCGATTTCATATTCACTCGCTGCCGCAGCGCCTGCCCCATCATGGGCGGCAACTTCTCCGAGTTGTACAGCCTGTACAAAGGCTCGGACAAAGTCAGATTCGTTTCCATATCGGTTGACCCGGAGCATGATTCGCTCGCCGTGCTCCGTGAATACGCCCGCCAGCAGGGTGTTACCGACGACCGCTGGGTCTTTTTGCGCGCCCCCGTCGAGCAGGTCCGGCAATTATGCGAGGGCGGCTTTATGCTGGCCGCCGACGACCTCCCCGGCGGCCACACCACCAAATTCACCCTGGTGGATCACCTCGGGCGCATTCGCAGCTATCACGAAGGTCTCGACAGCACCGGGATGAGAATTCTCAAAGACAACATCCGCCAGCTGGCCCGGGACCTCCCGTGAGCACTGCCGACCTGCCCGCTCTCAATGCCGCTCTCAACCTGCTCAGCGCCGTCCTGCTGGTCCTCGGCCGCCGGTGGATTAAGAGAAGTAACCCCTCGGCTCACAAAAAGACCATGCTGGCGGCTCTGGTGTCCTCGGCGCTCTTTTTGATTTCGTACCTGGTATATCATTACCGGGTCGGCTCGGTGCCGTATCCGCATTATGACTGGACGCGCCTTGTCTACTTCGTCGTGCTCATTCCCCACGTGATTCTGGCCGCCGTGATGGTTCCGTTCATACTTGCTGCCGTCTGGTTTGCTCTGCACGCCGAATTCGACACGCACAAGCGGCTGGTGCGGTTCGTCTGGCCGGTATGGGTGTACGTTTCGGTCAGCGGCCTTGTGGTTTACCTGATGCTCTACAGGCTATAGGGTGCTACGTGGCCGCGTGTATTGGGAGTTTTCTCGACGCCGTTAAGAATCAGCCGATTACGCGCCGGCGCCTATGCCCGGCCGTCGCAATCGCCTGGACACGCCAAACCACTCTTCGTTGTAATGCATTTTGGTTCACTGGGTTAGCAGTTGGGTCGTCTGAATTCTCTGGCTTTGTGAGAGATCCGTCATTATTGCTTCAAACCCCCCGTTGCGAAAAGCGTATAATGATGGTGGGAGTGCCTGGATCGGCTAAGTCGACGGCGCCTCCGTCCGATAGATAAAATAGTGGCGTGACTGCTCAACAATTCGATATACTGCCACAACAGGGCTTGATCACGGAAGATTTGAGGATACAAGGAGGATGTTATGACCAGCGAGATTAAGAGAAACACTTGGTCTCAGTTTTGCAGGAAGTTCAACCTGACCAATCAGTACCGCCCGGCGACTGTGCAATTGCGGCGTAAGGACGACCGCGAAGTCGAAGTGGATCGCAATGTCCCCTTCATGGGGATCGCCATCGCCAAGAAAGGCCGTCTTATTGACGGCGTCAACCTGTTTACCGGGCAGATGGACCCGGGCAGACTGACCCGGCCGGTGGTATCCATCAAGCAGCCGGTCAGGATGGTGCTCGAGAAGGACCCCGCTGGAACGGATAGTCGTTTGTCCGTCGAGAGTAAAGACGGCACCGTGGCCGACATCGTTCTCAGCGGCGAGAAAAACGCCCACAACTACTACGCTTTCGTCGAAAAGGTCGCTTACTCGATGTGGGAGCGGCGTGGATATGCGCCGGGCAATGACGTGAACGACTGGCACGAGGCTGAAAAAAAGATCAAGGAAATTGAGCTGCAACTCATCCCGTAACAAGATCAGCGGCCGCCTCACCGGCGGCCGCTTTCAGTAACTACTGCTTCCGCCCTTTCAGAAGCTGATATACCGAGGAGAAATCCATATCAGCCATTCCGGCGGCCTGCGCCAGTCCGTACAACTCTTTTACGATGTTACCCGTAAAAAGCGGCCAACTTGTCGCCTGCGACAAATCCTGAAGGTACTGCAGGTCTTTGTATATGGCGGCTACCGAAAAATGCGGCGAGAAATCCTCGGTCTGCAACTTCGTCCTCTTGGCGTCGAGTACCCCGGAATGACCCGCCCCGGACGACAGAATGTCAAGCACTTGCGCCTTCTCCAGGCCGATTTCCTCGCCGAGCACCACCGCCTCGCTTATCACCGCCATAAAGGTGCCCAGAACAAGATTGTTGATAACTTTCATCTTCGAAGCCAGCGCCGGTCGGCCAAGATAGTAAATATCTTTTCCGAATTTCGACAGGTACGGGTGCGCTCTTTTATAAGCTTGCTCGTCGCCGCTGACGACTATCGTCAACATCCCCTTGGCGGCCGGCACGACACTGCCCAGCACCGGCGACTCGAGATAGGCGACGCCCTGCTCTTCAGCCGCCTCGTTAAATGCTCCCACCGCATCGAAGTGGTTGGTGGTCAAATCGACAATGATCTTGCCCCGGCACTTTCCCGAAAGCAACCCTTCCGGGCCGGCCATAACTGACTCCACGGCGGCGCTGTCAAAAAGACAGACAAATACTATGTCCACCTGCGAGATAAGGGCCGCCGGCGTGTCAGCTGTCGCGACCTTTAGTCTCTCGGCTTTTGATCTCGTGCGGTTCCAGACGGTCAGCTCAACGCCCTCGGAAATCAGTCGCCCGGCGATCGCTTTTCCCAGATTCCCCAGGCCGATAAACCCTGTTCTCATTTTGTTTTCCTCTTTTTAGGCCATCCAATGCCACTTGTGCCGCGGTGTTGTACACAGGGCCGACGCATGCCTACAGCTTCTTCGACATTATCACGCTGCGGTAATTCGTCACGTCCCACGTGGTGTGTTCGATAAAACGATAGCCCAGCCGTTCGTACCACTTGATAAGGTGTGTGGCGGGCTCGGCGGTATCCAGAGCCAGCTCGACCGCGCCGTCACCGCGGGCGACGCGCTCCGTGTAATTCATCAGTCGCGTGCCGATACCGCGTCCCTGCAATTCCGGTGCCACTCCCATCTGGCCGATATGAGCGATTTCGGGCCGTTCCAGCCAGGGGGAACCCTTCGAATGACCGGGCTCGTAATAAGTGATAGTGCCGACGACTTGCCCGTCCATTTCCGCCACGAAGCAGCGGCCGTTTTTGATACGATCACGGGTGACGTTCACATCCTGGTGAGTGGCCATATAGCGCAGATTCAGATCGGCCAGAACTCTGTACGCCCGATGCAGAAGCTCGGTCAACTCCTCCAGCGAGTCGCTCTCGCTCAAAGGACGGATAATTACTTCTTCTTCGGCCATATCGCCAACCGACTCCTCTGTCGTTGAACAAGGGGGAAATGCCGCCTTCACAGTTCTATAATACCATCGTGCCCTCTGCCTGTCAATCAAGCCGCTTGCAGCCCGGCGATACGAATGGTCGGCACCCGGGCGACGTAATTCGTCCCGGGGCGGAAATTCATAAAAAATGGGGGAGCCAAAGAGTCGAATATTGGCTATAATTATATAATACTGCGAAGAGCAAACCTGTAACCTTTGGCCTCGACCCTGTGTCTTAAGGAGTAGATGAGCAGAAATAGGGACCTATTCTGGGATTTGGTGGAACCGGAACACCGCAAGGCAAATGCGTTTTGCCGCAAGCTGATGGGAAACCGGGACGACGGCGACGATCTCTATCAGGACTCGCTGGTCAGCGCGCTGACGAGCTTTGAGAAACTGCGCCAGATCGAGGCTTTTCGACCCTGGTTGTACCGGATTATTATGAACACTTACAAGAACCGTTTCCGGCGGCCGTGGTGGCAGGTTTTCACATCTCTCACCGCGGAGCACGAAGCGAGCCTGGGCGGTGAAAATCCGGTGCCCATGCTGGCTGCCAGGAGACGCCTTGCAGTCGCCTTCAAAGCGCTGTCGGCGGCTGATCGGGCGCTGGTGACCCTCTTCGAACTGCAGGGATGGAGTATCGCTGAACTGGCGGCTCTGACGAGCAGGTCGAGTGGAAATGTCAAGGTACGGTTGTTACGAGCCAGGCGAAAAATGCGCCGCGCGCTGGTCCGCCACCTCGAACAGCCGCGGGAGAAAAACTTAGCAAAAACTCTTCGGAGTGAGGAAACGATATGCGCTGCCACGAAGCCAGGCGAAGAATAGTTGAAGCCTACGGGAGTCAATCAGGGAACAGGCAGGACGAGGGGCTGCACGAGCATCTCCGGCAATGCTGTGACTGCGCCGCCTATGCCAGGGCGGAGTTGATGCTTCAGCGTGATCTGAAGCTGGTCACGATCCGGGACGATGCTGACGAAATCCCCTTTAACTTGTTGAGAACCCGCGTGGAGGCCCGGGCATGCCTGTCAGCGCAACCATCGAAGGAGAAACATCTGATGAATACTCTGACCAACCAGTTAAAAGGGCGTCCCCGCCTGGGAATCTCGCTGGCCATGGCTGTTGCCGTGCTGGCATTTGTGACCCTGGTACCCTTCAAATTTGAGCGCACCGTCGGATACGATGTCGCCATTGCCGGCGTCGACAAGAAGCTGGCGATGGACAGCCAGAAGGTCTCCGAACTGCTGGCGGCTCTCGGCCTGGACGACGCCACCTTTGAGGTCGGCGACTGCGAAGCCACCTGTCAACTCAATATCTCGGAGTTGAAATCGCAGGAAGATGTGCAGGTGGTCGTCGCGGCGTTCAATCAACTGGGCCACTGTGAGCTGAAGAACGTCAGTGAAATCTGCGGTGAAGACCCGTCGTCACTACTGGATCATGTTAAGCGCATGGTGTTCGTTAAGCGCGCCGGTGGTGCCGACAGTTGCGCCATAAATGCTGTCGTCATCAAAAAACTGGAATCGCTTACGGGTGATTCAACCGGTGCCTTTAGTATCTGGGTCTCCGGGGATGCGAATTGCGAAACCGAGATGGATATCACTTTCTTGGATTCGACCTGTCTGCCGGGCGGGGCGCTCCCTCCCGGTTGCCAGTCACTGACCGCGGAAATGAACCAGGCGCCCGACGGCACCGGTGAGGTGGTTGTCACGACAGCCGATGGCGTGGAACACCGTATCGATCTGAACGATGAATCCGCCGCCGAGCAACTCAAAGAACTGGGACTGGATGTGGATATCCTGGGATCAGGCGAGCCCGGCCAGAGAGACATGTGCATCAAGAAGACTGTCTGCCTGACTCCAGGTACGGCCGATGAGGGAGATGCCGCCGCCAAGGAGACCACCGAAACGGAACTCCCGGAAGGCTATAGCCTCTCGCAAAATTACCCCAACCCCTTTAACCCCACCACCGACATAGACTTCAGCCTCCCTGTGGCTCAGCATGTCTCCCTGACAATCTTCGATATTCAGGGTCGCGAAGTTCGTACGCTGGTTGACAAGCGGATGGGAGCCGGACAGCATACCGTCGAGTGGGACGGCACCACTGATGCCGGTGACCAGGTGGCTTCCGGCGTCTACCTGTACCGCCTCACGGCCGGTGACGTATCCAAGACGAAGAAAATGACCTTTTTGAAATAGCCGGCTTTGGCCGCCTTCAAGATTCAGAAAGCCCGGTTGCTATCACGCAGCCGGGTTTTTTGTATCACCGACTGGCTCGCAGGCAGGCTAAAGCCTTAGCGACCATATGAGCTGCACCTCGTCAACCACTCGGGAGTCGGCGGCATAGGCGTCCCGGTCGATAGTGGTCAACTGACAGCCCATCCTGGCGTAGAAGCGACAGGCCGGCACGTTGATATTCTGTGTTTCCACATTCAACTGCCGGCAGCCGATCCGGCTCGACCACCGGACGGCCTGTCGGAACAGGGCCGTGCCCACACCCCGAAGCCGCGCCTCGGGCCGCACGCGAATATCCCACAGAACGGCCAGGTCGCTTCGCCCGCGAAGCATGTGCACTCCTGGCGTTCGGATTGCCACGGCCGCCCCGCCGACGATGTTCTCGTTGTCAAGGGCCAGGAAGAATCCCCAATTGCTGATATCAAAGCGACGCGTCCACCTGACGGGGCCTTCCGTCTTGTAAGCGTCGTAGTCCTTTACATACGGTGTGCCGAGCCGTTCCTCGTACATCACCATACCCCCTCGACCGGCATCAACCAAGTCGACTCGGAGTATTGAGTTCACCTCGAACGCTATCGGGACCTCACCGTACTCGGGGAGTCTGTCGGCCCCGACCTTTTCGATTCTGATAGCCATCCGTACCCCTGACGTTCGGAGCCTTTTGTTTGGGTCTCCGTCGATTCAACATACCTGAGCGCTCTTGGCTGTTCAACGTCAATTTGAACAAAGATGTGCCCGAGGGTCGACTCGCTGATATCACGAGCAGCCCGACGCGGGGTGGCTGAACATATCCTCCGGAAGCTTACTGGTACGGTCCTCGTCCGTGACCGGGACCGCGGCCACGTCCCCGGTGCTGCGCCGGGCCGTGCCCCTGGCCATGGCCATTGCGTGCGGCATCGTCTCCCAGCGAGTGATCGTGGATGAAACTGCCCTGCTGACCGTGCCCCATGCAGGCTCTGGCCGGGTCGACCTCGGTGAGCTCATTAGCCCGGATTTTCGCGATCACTTCCTTGACCTTCTTTGAGTTCGAGTGGTAAACCTTGATGCCTTCACCCCTCAGCGCCAGAATGGCGCGCCGGCCAATGCCCGAGCAAACAACACAGTCGATGTCATATCCGGCCAGTTGGTTCATGGGGTGGCACGTACCGTGACTGTGATGAGCATTCCTGTTCTCCACGATTCCGATAGTGTCGTTGGTGGCGTCATAAAGGGTGAAACACGCCGCCGATCCGAAGTGATCACAGACGGTGTCCTCGGCCCCTTTGTTTCCGTTGGTGGGTATGCATGCCAGCATGGCAAACCTCGCTTTCTTTCAAATTTACGATAATGGCATTATTGTTAATTATAGCTTCGATTACCTGTTGTCTCGCCCGGTACAGAAGACGCTGCACCGTGCCCCGGGAAACGCCGATTCTCTCGCCGGCCTCCGATTGCTCCAGGCCTTCGGCATCACATAACCGCAACGCCTCAAACTCATCCAGGCTGATTACAGTCGTGCCGATTTCACGCATGGGCAGGCCCTGCGGCTTGTAAACCCGGTCGGCCCGGTAACGACGGCAGAACCTTCTCTTTCTCGGACGAGCCACAGCACCTCTCGATCATTATGTGCATATGCACATAACTAATATCGGCCGATAGCCGCCGGTTGTCAAGCACTTTTTCCGCAGGGCCACCGCGGCGACCGGAGGGCAGCTTCGCATCCCCGGCTTGCCGAAGTTTCCGCCTCCTGACGCTGCAACCCGTTGTCGTACTGCCGGTTCAGCACGGGCGGCCGCGTCTCGGCGGCCGCCGGATCAGCTCGGAGTAGCCGTACCGGGGATGCTCTATCCAATAAAATGCCGGCCATTTTTAACTTGAAACCCGGCCGGACAAACCTTTCAATTATTACAATTCTGGCAGCATCCAACCTATATCAGGAGGATCAAGAATATGGTATCGACAGGAGTCAATTACTTGGCTATTCTGGTCGCCGGAGTGGCCTACATGATCCTTGGCGCTATCTGGTACTTACCCGCCTTGTTTGGCAACGCCTGGATGAAAGGCATCGGCAAAACCAAGGAACAGGTGTCGGCCGATTACTCCGCCTGGAAAATGGTCTGGGCTCTTATTGGGTCCCTGATCGCGGCCTACGGCATAGCCAGGATTTTGAGCTATATGGCGGCCGGTACAATCTGGGATGCTGTACTGATCGCCCTTATGGCAGCGATCTGTTTCGTCCTCACCACGACCTTCATCAACCAGTCTATGGAAGGCAGACCGCTCAAGCTCTTTTTCATCAACGGCCTCTACAATCTCATCGGCTTTTTCATCATGGGGCTGATTATCGGTGGTTGGAGATAGTCCAGCGCACCCAACCCGGTGCTGCCGCTGGTGTCGCGTATCTTCTGTTATGACGTTGCGGTACTGGCGGCAGCACACCGAAAGAAAACCCCGATCCACTGGTCGGGGTAAAATTTAAGTACGTCTTCCGGCGCCGCCGAGTCCACTTGTTAACGGATGGAGAAACCAGGCATGGATAAATACGGCGGATATACAAGCCATCCGCACACGGCAGACATGTACGATCTGGTCCCGGCCTACGTCAGGCGCACTGACCGCGATTTCTACGTTCGGTATTGCCGGGAAGCGCGCGGCAGAATCCTTGAGTTGGGATGCGGCACGGGACGAGTACTGATTCCTGCAGCCCGTGCTGGCGCTGCCGTCACGGGTCTGGATGTCGCGGAATCAATGCTGTCGCGCTGTCGGGATAAACTTCGAGAAGAACCTCAGGAAGTCCGGGATCGTGTCACTCTCGTTCATGGCGATATGACCGACTTTGATCTTGGCGGCAAGTTCAAGCTGGTCATCATACCTTTTCGCCCCTTTCAGCACCTGCTCGCCACGGACGAACAGCTTGCCTGTCTGCGATGCATTAACCGGCACCTGGATGCCGACGGGAAACTGGTCTTTGACGTTTTCCAGGTGGACCTGAACATGGTCTGCGACCCGCACGCTGCCGAGGAAGTGGAAGACGTTTCTGAATACGAAATACCCGACGGCCGGCGCCTGCGACGGTCCGGTCGGGTTGCGGCCTTCCACCGCGCCGAGCAGTACAACGATGTCGAACTGATTTACTATGTGACGAGCGCCGATGGAACCACCGAGCGCATCGTCCACGCTTTTCCGCTCCGATATTTCTTCAGGTACGAAATCGAACATTTGCTGGCGCGCTGCGGGTTTAAAATCATCGAGCTGTTCGGCGACTTTGACAAGTCGCCGCTTACCGACGGCTCTCCTGAAATGATTTTCGTCGCCGGTAATTGATCCCCTTCTGGTCCGGGCGCCGCGCACTATAGGCGGTGCGCCATCCACACGTTCGGTTCGATATAGGTCCCCTTATCGGCCTCACTGTCGATCTCGATCGGAACCAGCGCGCCGGGAACGATATACTGCCCGCTTTCGAAAAACTTCATGCCGGTCCACTTTTGCCAGTCGGCGACAGTGCCCTCGATTAGCATCGACTTCGAACAGACCTTCACCGTCTCGGCCCCGAGGCGGGTATGAACGCGCATCCACCCATCGAACGGAAGGCCATCCTCGCGCTGCCAGCCGATGTAGCTTTCCATAGGCGTCAGGGGATAGCGACTTTTCATGTTCGGCCTGACCGGTGCGATAAGTCTGTCAAGACCCCTTTCGCGCCCGATATTCATCATCAGCTTGACGACTTCGTAACTGAAGCCGGTTCCGAGCAAATCCGGGGCGACCACGATCTGAAAGGCACACTGCGTATGATGCTTTTTCTCATGGGTGAGATTCTCGAAACATGACTTAAGCGCCCAGTCGAGGCCCTCGTCCGGCAGATCTTCCAGATCGCCGTCCCAGACCAACGGCATGGAATTGCCGACCGCCAGCACGCGCTGGCTGCCTTCTTCCCGCAGCACAAACTGGTATTCGGCATAACGGCGATGCAGCTCGTTCCAGTATTTGTTAACGCAGCCATCGTGCATCATGAATTCCGGCCAGGCCGGCACAACGATCTCGTCCTGAAGGTCTTTCAGGTTAGCTGTATCCCGCCCGGTGACGATTCTATAATCCATGCTACTTGCCCCTCGTGATCCCGTATATTTCCGTGTATTTGTCGTACAGGTAGTCCAGCAGCGGCTTGTGCGACAGCGGTGCGCCGGTGACCCGTTCACACAACTCGGCGGCAAAATACGAAGCTCCCCGGCTGTGGATGTTATCTTTCAGCCAGCCGAGCAGGCGGTCGAATTTCCCCTGCTCAAAATCGGCCGTCAGCCCCGGCAGGTCCTTCTGCGCCTTCTGCCAGAACTGCGCCGCATACAGATTCCCCAGCGCATAGGTCGGGAAATATCCGAAGGCCCCGTGCGCCCAGTGGATGTCCTGCAGGCATCCGTTGGCATCGTTGTCGACTTCGATACCGAGGTACTCCTTGAAACGCCTGTTCCACTCGCCGGGTATGTCGGCCGCCTCGAGGTCGCCGGCGATGATGGCCCGTTCCAGCTCGAAGCGCAGCATCACGTGCAGGCAGTAAGTCGCCTCATCGGCCTCGACGCGAATATACGATGGCGATACCCAGTTCATTGCCCCGTAAAAATCATCCAGGGTGACCCCCGCCGTCTCCTGGTGAAAAACACGCTGCAACTGCGGGAAGAAATAGACCCAGAACTGCCGCGAGCGTCCGACGATGTTCTCCCACGTGCGCGACTGCGACTCGTGTATGCCCAGCGACGCCGTCTCGTGCATCGGGGTTCCCCAGTGCGTCTTATCCGTGCGGCTCATCTCGTAGAGGGCATGACCGGCCTCATGGACGGCCGAGGTCAAACCTTCCGCAAAGTCCCCCGGATAGTATCTGGTCAGGATGCGCGTATCGTGCGGCCCCAGGTCGTTGCAACAGGGATGCGTCACCAGGTCGAAACGCCCGGAGTCGAAGTCATATCCGATAGCCGCCGCTATCGACTCCGAGAAAAGCCTTTGCCTGGCGACATCCCACGGCCGCTTGAGAATACCGATATCCGGCTTGCGCGGAGCGTCCTTGATCTTGCCCACCAGTTCCACCAGGTCGGTGCGAAGCCCCGCGAAGGCTTTCTCGACGTCGGCCGATCTGGCCCCGGGCTCGAAGTGGTTCAGCAGCGCATCGTATTTCTCCGTGGTGTAGCCGACATAGTCGGCCCGCCGCCGACACAGATCTACTATTGTTTCGAGGGTCGGCCCGAACAGCCCGAAGTCCGCCTTTCTGCGCGCCTCCGCCCATATCCCCGTCGCCTTGGTGGTGACCCGCGTGAACTCCTGTACGAACTCGCTGGGTAACTTGGTTTCCTCGTTGTACATCCGCCGCCATTCCCGGACATTCACCGCCGCCTCGGCCTCCCGGTCAGCCATCAGTGAAGAGCCTTCGACAGCTGCCAGCCACTCACCGACCTGCGCATCCGTAAACCACTCGTGCATGAGCCGGCGGATCTGGGCCAATTGCTCGGCCCGGTGGTCATCGGCCTTGCGGGGCAGGTATGCCTCCCGGTCCCAGTGCAGCACACTGCCCGTGGATGACAGAATAGCGATTTCCTTCATGCGGTTTTTCAAATCTTTGTAGGCCTTTTGCGCGGTCATAGTCTACCTCCTTCAATGGTCGCGGATCGAGAATCGTGCAAACTCATCATTGCCGCTCTGCACGGAATATAGGTCGCCCCGGCCGTGGCAGCAAACGAAAAGGCCCGAAAGGCAAGCCGTGACCGGTCTCTCCCCACGACGGCAAACGCACCGAACGCTACGGCTTAATCGGACACTTTTTGCTTGCATTTCAGCCGAAATTCCTTACATATTGGCCAACCCGAGCAGAGTGAGGCAATCATGAAAAGTGCGCTGTTTTTCGTGGCCGTGGTTCTTCTCCTAGCGGCTTGCACCAAGCTCGACTACATCGGCGAAGAGTACCCCCCAACGGACCACGTGGAACTGTTTTTCTCCGAGGCTGACATCGAATCCGACTACAAGGTCATGGGCCGTATCCTTGCCACCGCCGGCGAGTACGTCAACTCCGAAAAAATACAGAAACAGATTATGAAGAT
>JAOUEU010000131.1 GCA_029858555.1 Candidatus Zixiibacteriota bacterium | reverse complement strand
AATTAGATCATCGATGGTCAGGTCCTTGGAGACGCTGTAGAAATCCTTCTGGTCGATGGGAGATATTTGCTTCATCTCATCGAGGACGGCCACTATTTTCTTGGTGGCGGTATCAAGAACGTCCAGGTACCCGGGAAGCAGCTGGATCAGCTTTTGGGAATTGCCCCTTTTGATTTGGACGCGCATCAACTGCGACCGGCCGTAAATGACCATGGCGGCGTTGTTGAGGTAATGCGACAGGGTAGCCATGGCAACATTCTTGGACTCAATGGCTCCCCTGGCTCTTTCCTGCTCCAGGAGGTTCCTGCTGAGTTCCTGACGCTCTTTGAAGAGATTTTCAATGACAAGGTATGTTTTCCAGATCTCCTGATTGGCCTCCACCAGCATCTCCTCGACGTCACCGATGTCTATTCCGAGATACTGGGCCACTTCTATCGTCTGCGGCAACAGGGAAAACGATATCTCGTCAACCTTACTCTTGCTCAACGACAGAGATTTTGATACGGCTCCGATACTTTCAAGACGCTCCTCCAGGCTCAACTCGTAGCCGGAAAACTTGTCGTTGGACAACAACGAGGCCAGCTTGACGACCTGGCTGAGGTCACTGCCGGCGTCGGCGGCATAATAATCGTGATGATTGCGGATGGTCGTGATAACGTACTCCGGCAGACCCAGAGTCTCGGCCAGGTGGGCGCCGACCTCCGTGTGATCGATGCCAAAAACTTCTTTTTCGGCATCAGTCAGGGTCGTGGCCCGTACTTTCCTGTCGACTATTTTCCGGTACTGCTGAGGGTGATGGTGGATCAGGTAAATAATCCCCAGGTCGTGAAGCAGTCCGGCAATGAAGGCTTCCTCCGGCGCCTTGTAGCCCAGCACGTGGGCAATCTTCTCCGAGGCGGCCGCCGTCGCCAGCAGGTACTCAAAGAAATCCTTGGCTTGCACGCCCGATTCGGCGGCTATTTTTTCCGGGTGAAAAATCGACGACGAGAGCGTCATGCACTTGACGGTAGTCACTCCCAGCACCGCGATGGCCTGGTGGACCGTCGTGATTTCCGAAAAACGGTGGTAGAACGACGAATTGGAGAGCTTCAGTATCCGGCTGGTCAGGGACGGGTCTTTCAGGATAATCTTGGCCAGCTTATCGGCGGAAAAATCCTCTTTGCCCGCCTCCTTTAATACTTCGGAAAGAACCTGGGGTAAAGAGAGTAGGTTATTGTCCCGCCTGATCTGCTCAATCAAAGGTATCTTATTCATCGCGGAATAGGCTGTACTCATAATCTTTGTATCGGAATCCGGACGAAGACTTTGAGAGGTAAACTCAAGAAAGTCTATGAGAGAGTCCGACTTGGCGAGACGGATTTGAGGATGTCAGTAAGCTGTTCTATTCTAAAGGGTTTATAAAGGACTTCAGAAATACCCGACGCCGCCAGCTGCGTGCGCTCGACGTCCACCTCCCAACCCGTGACCAGGACAATCGGTGTTTGGGGATGCAGCCGCTTTATCCTGCGGGCCACCTCCATACCGGACATGCCCGGCATGGCCAGGTCGGTCAGAACCACGTCGAACGCCGTACCCGCCGCCAACTCCAGACCTCGCTCTCCCGATGAGGCCGTCTGCACCTCGTAGCCCAGCGACTGACCCATGGCGGTGATCAGGTCGAGGATGACACTCTGATCGTCGATGGCCAGTATCCGCTTTCGAACTGCCGGGGCGGCGGTCGGAGCGGCGGAAGCCCTCAGAGGGAATTTGAACGACAGATAAGAGGGTGCCTGGCTGTACCTGTCAAATGAATACAGGCTGCCGCTGCCGGACACATGCGTCAGAAACGCATCTGACGGCCGGTACTTAAGGACGTCGGCCGTGTTCTCATACTGGCCGAAGCCGGCCACTTTTTCCACCGGCGGGAAGTTCTTGCGGTGCCGTGAGATATCCAGATAGGCGTAGTCGTTCCGGGCGTAGGTCGAGACCGAAATGATATCCGTCTCCTCGGCGATGCTCGAAAAGTAACTCACGGCTTCCCGGGCCAGATTCGCTATGGATTCCGATGACAGCCGAACCTGCCCGGCCGAGCCAAAGCGCAGGACGATCTCGCGGGTGCGCCCGTCAACCATGTACAGATTATCCGAGATCCGATTCCTGGTAAGAGCCTCGCCAATGATGCGGTCGATGTCGGTAACGGCGGGCGCAGATTCGACGCGGGTTGCGGGGGCTGCCGCACCGAACGACTCTTTGAGAAACCGGGCGGCCTGTTCCGCCTCGTCGATAATACTCTGAAAATGAGCCCTGACATCACCCGATATATCCGGTCTCTCTTTGGCAAGTTCGGCGCTGCCGACCACTACCGACAGGTAATTGTTGAGTCGGTTCACAGCCGCGCCGATAGTCTCGCTCGCGGCCGGTCCGGGGGCGACGGCGGTTTTTTCACTGTGCAGCCGGTCAATGGTGAGCCTCACCGAGTATAAGCCCACGGCCAGTGTCAACAGCTTCTCCCACTCTCCGGCTTCAGAATCGCTCAACTCGGACATAAAAACGACTATTGCTCCCAGGACATCCCCGCGACGGGTGATGGGACAGACAGCGAGAAAACCAGGCACCAAATCTTCGCCCAGGGCCCGGTAAAACGCCTCGCGATTCTTCGCCTCGTACGCCCCCAGCTTCTTCGCTACGTTCTGACGACCGACCGTGAAATGATTGGTGGGGCTTTCGCTGATTCGGCCCACCTCGCCCTCGCCCGGCAGGATTTCTATCTCGACAGGTTCGCGCCGCCCGGCCGGCAGTCCGCCGACCGAAGCGTATAACGCGTCGGGTTGCCGGACAAACACGAACGTCCTGGCCTGCTCGGGAAGCGTGCCCGATAAATGTTCCGCCAGCAGCTGCGGCTGACGTTCGAAGGACACCTCGCCGTCAAAACGCAGCAATTCCAGGATCTTGTCGAATCCCCGGCGGCGCGTGACGTCAAGCCGGCGGCCGGCCGCCTGCTGCAAAACCAGATCGGCCATGCGCGTGAAAATCTCGATGGTCTTCAGTTCCGTCTCGGAGACTTTGAAAGGGAAGGATTCCCGCCGCAGTATCAGGGCGTTTTGACTGTCGCCGCCACCAAAGGGATAGACCAGGGTCGAGACGGCGATAAAAGTACGGCCGCCTTCACCGGCCGCTTCCTGGTTGACAATCAGCGGCTTGTTTCGGTCGATCGCGTCAATCAGCGCCGTCCGGTAATTCTCGGACAAATTCAACAGCGGTTCACTGCCGCCGAAGAAGTGCAGGGCGCCCTTCACCATTCCGACCAGGTGGGCCGACTGGGCCGCCCCCAGCCCCACCAGGCTTCGGCAAAACGAACTCAGGGCGTCCGAGGATGAGAAAGCCGTCGCGGCGGTGACCAGCCTTGAGGAAAAATCCGTCTGGTCCTGCTCGCGCTGCTTGATTTCTTTTTTGGCTGCCGTAAGGTCACGGCCCCAACGGGCCGATCTTATCTTCTCCGCCAGCCACTCGGCAACCGGAGCCAGGTACTTTATCTCGGCCTTGCCGAAATAATGCGGCTTCTCGGAAAACAGGATGATGCCTCCGATGGGCTCCATTCCCGAAATCATCGGCAGTACCAGGCAGGAGGAGAAACGAGATGCGGAAACGCCGCCGGAGCGGTCAACGAAATCGAAACTGCCCGCGATCAGCGGCTCGGCCATATCGACCGCCTGGCTGACGATGTTCCTCTCAAGAGGATAATACTCCAGAGCCGCAATCTCCTGCCTGGTCAGGCCAGCTGAGGTCGTCAGCACAAATTGACGGCGCGCTCGGTTTATCAGGAACATGGCCCCCGACGATTCCGGCACCCCGGCCACCACCTCCTTGAGCGACAAATCCAGAAGTTCGAGCAGCTGGTACGGCTGACGCGAGTCGCGATGCAGATTGCTCAGAATCGACAGCTTCTGCTCCCGCACATCGATGTCCTCACGGCGCGTCTGCCAGAAATCAGAATAGAGCGCCAGACCGACTGCCAGCAGGAGGACTCCCAGCACCAGAAGCACCAGGTGGATGATGTCCAGGTAGACGTAGGCCGAGCCTACAAACCACTCCGCATAGGCCGGTAGATTCGTCAGAATCTGCCACACCGCCGCGAGCACCACCAGGATGCCGCCGAACAGAAACGGAAATCTCCCCTGGACGTCTTCCCCGGCAAAAAACCGCAGCCGGTACGTTAGAAAAGTGACAACCAGCGCGGTTACGAGCGCTATCAGAACCTGAGGCATTACGTTGACCATCATTGCGACTCCACCCGTTCTCCGTGAAGTGTAAACGCGTCGGCAGCCGTAATCCGCAGCGGCACGACCGCACCGGTCTCGATGCCGTCGGCGCGCACCAGGACCGTCTTGTTTCCTTCCGTCCGGGCCCGCATGATATCCTCGCTCCGCCGCGAAGTCCCTTCCACGAGACTGTAACAGACGCGGCCGACCTCCCGCTGGTTGCGCTCAAAGCCGATGCTCTTCTGCAACTCGATTAGACGTCTCAATCGTTGAATCTTCACACGCTCAGGAACATCATCAGGATATGCCTCAGCCACCGTCCCGGGCCGCACGGAATACCGGAACATAAAGGCCGCGTCAAACTGTATCTCCCCAACCGCCTGCAGGGTCTGCTCATAGTCGTCATCGGTCTCGGTCGGAAACCCGACCATCAAGTCCGTGGTGATCGACACGTAGTCCAGTCGGCGGCGCAGTTCTCTGATAATTTGCCGATAATGCTCGATCGTATAACCCCGACCCATTTTTTCGAGAACGCGGTCGCTGCCGGACTGCAGGGGCAGATGCACGTGGGGCATTATCCGGCATTCTTTCGCCATGATATCGATCAGTTTCGGGGACAGGTCTTTTGGATGGGATGTCATGTAGCGCAGGCGTGGAATATCAGTCTTGTCGACGACCCGACGCAGCAAGTCGGGAAAATCCACTCCGCCGTCGCGGTAACTGTTGACGTTCTGGCCCAGCAGCGTGACCTCGACGACGCCCTCGTCAGCCATCTTGCGGACACAGCCAACGATATGATCGGCCGCGTGGACGCGTTCCTTGCCCCGCACGTAGGGAACGATGCAGTAGGTGCAGTAGTTGTCGCAGCCGCGCGAGATGGTGACGAAACCGGCATAAGGCGTTTCCTTTTCGGCTTCGATGGCGTCCATGTTCTCATGGCCGAAAGCCGTCATCACCCGCGAGACGCCTTCATTGCCCCCGACGACATCAGGCAGTTCAAATACCCGGTCGGTGCCGAGCACGTAGTCGACCTGCGGGGCTTTTTCGATCAGCTTCTCGCCCAAGCGCTGGGCCATGCACCCAACCACCGCCACCCTGACATGCGGCTTGTTTTTCTTGAATCTGGAGATTTCACCCAAACGACCAAAAACGCGCTCCTCCGCCTTCTCGCGAACCGAGCACGTATTAAAAACAATGAGATCGGCGTCGCCGGCGTCGGCCACCCGCCGGTAGCCCCGCGCGGTCAGGGAAGCCGCCAGCGTCGACGAGTCCGCCAGGTTCATCTGGCAGCCAAATGTCGATATATGAAAAGTCTTTATAGCCTTGTGTTTCCCCATGGCGACTGCCTGACCGGTAAGTAACTGTTTACACCTGGACCTGTATACCGGATGATACGGCAATCACTCTCAAATGCAAATAAAAAAGTATTTTTGGCCGCGGCTCTGGCTGTCCGGCCGGCAGGGATAGCACAGAAACAAAAAAGCCCCCGACCGGCCGGGGGCTCGATAGTCATTATTAGCGTCAAGACCGGCCGCTGTCGACCTACTCGGAGACAACACAACCCGTGTTCGGGGGCGGTCCCGACGGAATCCCAAACAAGAATGCCACCAGATACGAGACATCGGAAACGTTGATCGTACAGCTGTTGTTGACGTCAGCCTGGTTTGGCGCCGGCGGATACGGACCGGTCGGAATCCCGAAAAGGAAGGCTACCAGGTACGTGATGTCCGCAATATTCGTCTTGCCGTTGTTGTTGGCATCGCCGGCCAGACCGGTCGGCGAATAGGTCACGTGCATCGAAAAATCGGCGCGGTCGCTGGTACTGCCCAGATTGTCGTCAGCCTCGACCGCAAAGGCGAACAAGCCCGAGTCGGTAGGTGTTCCGCTTATCACGCCATTGGTGGCCAGAGTCAGGCCGGGCGGCAGACTGCCGCTGGCGACCGTGAAAGTGTACTCTCCCGAGGCGCCCCGCGCCTCGATGGTGTCGTGATAGGGGACATATTTCCAGGCTTCGGTCAAGTCGTCGCTCGGCGTGACAATGTACATAAGCCAGGATACGTAATTCTCGTACAGAAGGACCCAGTCATCGGGGTCCACGACAATGCTGCCGGGCTCCTCCGGAAAGTGAAATTTGAACCTGTTGTCGTTGCGCTGGTCGATTTTCAGCTTGTACACCTCGGTCGGGTCAGTGGGAAAGCTGAACGCAAAGTCGACGGGCATCCGGAAGACCAGCGGCGTGGTCGTCTGAACCTGGTCGACATGTAAATAAACGTTGTAACCACCGCCGTTCGCCGGCTCGGTGTAATAGGTCCAGCGATAATTCGGCAGGTACGTGCCATAAATCCAATCCTCAAAGAACCAGTCCAGCTCCTCACCGGTGGCCGCCTCCCACACGTCCCGGAATTCTTCGGTCGTCAGGGCACCGTGTTGGTATTCAGAGTTGTAATAAGCATCAACACCGTCGAAAAACTTCGTCTCGCCGAGCACTCCGCGCAGCATGTGCACCACCCAAGCGCCTTTATCATAGGACAGGCCGCCGTTGAAAATCCTCCAGACATTGGTCGTGTCGTCTACCCAGATGGTGCCCCCGCCGGTGTAGGCCATGGTATTCATGTAGTTGCGGTAAGCCGTCCAGCCGTCCTTCTCGAGATAGTACAGGGCTTCCGAATACGATGCCCAGCCCTCGTTGAGCCAGATGTCTTCCCAGGATTCGCAGGTGATCATGTCACCCCACCACTGGTGCGACAACTCGTGCACCACCACCGGCTCGGAATAGCCAAAGCTGGTGCCGGAGGTGGAGGTCATGGTCTGGTGCTCCATGGCCCCGCCCCACTCGAAGTTGGAATGGCCGTATTTTTCCCTGACAAACGGATACAGACCATACTTATCCGACAGGACCGTAATCGCATAGGGTGTGATGCCGAACTTTTCGTACGAATATAATTCCAGGTCGGGGTACACGGCGTGCGTAATGGGCATCGTGTCGGTATCGTTGTTAT
This sequence comes from Candidatus Zixiibacteriota bacterium, assembly GCA_029858555.1. Lineage (GTDB taxonomy): Bacteria > Zixibacteria > MSB-5A5 > GN15 > FEB-12 > DAOUUR01. Next base: position 1,745 of record JAOUEU010000131.1, on the reverse strand, counting down.
AAATCCATTCATCGTGCCACACGAAATAATCGGATATAGCCACTGAAAAGAGATAGGTGGCGATAGGATAGCTGACGCTGTAATAAAACGTATGAGCGTTATTGCCATAGGCCACCGTCGAATCCAGTGTGCCGTTGGAGCCGACGTAAAAAGCCGTATCGACGACGATGGCGATTTTCATGGAATCCGGCTTGTCGTCCATGCGGTCCTTGCACGGCCACCATGTCCGCGCGAAATACGGTTCGGAAAGCGAGGTTATCACCTTCTTGCTGTACCGGAGATCAAAGGCAAATGCCTGGAGCCCGCCCTCGACGGGATGCCCGTGATAGTAAAAATCGAACTCGAACTGCTCGCCGGTGTTGTAGGTACCGTCAAGCGTGACGGTAACGACGTTGACGCTGCGTGAGAAAGCCAGCGGTCCCGATGGCGCCACGATGGAGTCGGCAACCATGGCCGAATGTAAATCCAGGTCGATTTCAGTCACGCCGTCCTCAGCGGCCTGAGCCACCGTCCGGACATCTCCGTACAATATCTCAGTGGTATCGTTGACCCGCAGCCAAAGGTCATAGAAGAGAACGTCATAATTCATCTGGTAGTCGGCGGCGACATCCTGCAGAGCCATCTGCCGGGCCATCTCCTTGCCGGCCAGCGCCGCGGCTTTGGCCTCTCCCAGTTGCCGATGAATTTCCGAAGCCGGAACGTTATCCCACTCGACTGCGAGTGGATCGGCCTGGGCAAAAGCTGCTGCCGGGGATAAACTGATCAGCAGAACCGTAATTAAGGCAGCGGTGATAGAACTCGCCCTGTTAGTCACAAAATCCTCCGATTGTAGAATTGTGCATGACGCTTCAGCCTACCCGACTTCGCAGAGCGCCCTTTACGTCGGTAAATCCAGCGGTTTCACTCAAATAGTAAGCCATAAACCGTTTTTGTCAAGGACTTTCCAAATAGGCGCACAAAATAGTGCCGCTACTCAACAGTAACGGCACTATTCCGGATAATCTTTGACGTTTTTTTTAAGACTCTACGGTTCTTCACACGGCGGCGCGCCATTGTGAAAGAGATACACCAGGAGGTAAACCAGATCCGAGATATTGACGGCCTCGTTGCAGTTCACATCGCCGATTTTCCACTCCGGCCGGGGAAGCGGCCCGCCGTAAAACAAATAATTGGTCAGGTACACCACATCGGCAATATTGACCTTGCAGTTGAAATTGCAGTCACCCCGGGAGTTCCAGATGTTAAGTTTCAGCGATACCTTCACCGGGCTGTTGGATGCCGACGGGGCAACGACCAGAAACGAGTCTGTGTACGACCCGCAGCCAAAGCCGCCGATATCAAAGCCCAGAATCGTCTCACCGGGAACATTGCCGCTCAGGCGGCTGGCCGACATCCAGGGAACGTCCTCAACAATCTCCCATTCCATGCACCCGCCGAACCGGTTGAGTATCGGAAATAATATCGGTACCGGTGGCGGCGATCCGGCTTTGAGGTTGAACACCAGTTCCGTGCTTTCCAGTTGAATTCGCGGCGGGATAGTGCCATCTCGGACAACCGTTTTGACAAATACTGTCTGCGGCGAGTTGATAGCGTTGATGGCCGACACCAGGATGGTGTCATAGTAGGTTCCGGCCTCTACCAGGGGGTCAGAGGCCCGTATGGTGAACACCTTCGGGGCCGTGGCGCTCGGCGGAATCGCCTCGAACAACTCCGAGTCGAACAACAGGTTGACCATAACCGGGTTA
>JAOUEU010000130.1 GCA_029858555.1 Candidatus Zixiibacteriota bacterium | reverse complement strand
CGTGGTCGGCAGGATTGACATTATCACGACGACGTTCGGCAAGGCCCTGGGCGGAGCCTCCGGCGGCTGTGTCTCGGGGCGCAAAGAAATCGTCGAAATGTGCCGTCAGAAGGCGCGCCCCTATCTTTTCTCCAACACGATGGCCCCGGTAGTGGTGTCGGGGGTGTTGAAGGTGCTTGATATCCTTTCGCAAAGCACCGAGCGCCGTGACAAACTGGAAGACAACACGAAATACTGGCGGCAGGGGCTGACCGAGGCCGGGTTTGTCCTCAAGGAAGGCGATACGCCCATCGTGCCGGTCATGCTTTTCAACGCCAAGCTCTCGCAGGACATCTCCCGCGACCTTTACGAGGAAGGCATTTACGCTATTGGGTTTTTCTTCCCGGTGGTGCCCAACGGCCAGGCCCGTATCAGGACCCAGATTTCGGCTGGTCACGAAAAACACCATCTCGATAAGGCCCTGGACGCTTTCAAGAAGGTCGGCAAGAAGTACGACATCCTGGGCAAGACGAAGCAGGAAATCATCGAGATGTACGGCATGTAACGCTGTTGATCGAGTATGTCGACAGCGACCGGCCGAAACTGTCAAAATCTACCGTAACGGGTTGCAACCCTTTCAGTTGGGGCGAAATGGGTTCGTTTTGCCGAATTTTATTTCTCGCGATGTCTTCTTTGTAGCGAATTTGCACGCTGATGGTGCAGTGTCTTCCATATTCTAATCCATCAACAGAGCCCGGCGGACAAATAACATTGCTTTTATAGCGGTTTTGCCATGTGAGGTATTGACCGGGGATGAAACGAGAAATACCGGTAGTTCTCCGCTTGTTGCTGTAGCGGTAACGCATGAGTGGCCTGCATCTTTGCCGTTGAGCCGTCTTCGGATATTGCTTATCTTTGCTTATAGCCTGACGGCAACGGGAAAAACTCAATCGAAAAGCGGAGTAAAACAGCTTTACGATGACACCCATATATCTTGATTACAACGCCACCACACCCATTGACCCGCGCGTGGGTGAGGCAATGCTGCCGTTTATTGACCGGCATTTTGGCAACCCGTCGAGCAGTCACGCTCTGGGCGTAACGGCCAAAAAAGCGGTCGAGAAAGCGCGGCGGCAGATAGCCGAGATGCTGCACTGCGAGGTGGATGAATTGATTTTCACCAGTGGTGGGTCGGAGTCAAACAACTACGCGATCAAGGGCGTTGTCGGGGCTTATCGCGCTAAGGGCAATCATATCATAACCTCGGCGGTTGAGCATCCGGCGGTGACGCAAGTGTGCAAATTCTTAGAAGGCAAAGGTTGCCGGGTGACGTACCTGCCGGTGGATGAATACGGCCTGGTGGACCCGGAGGACGTCGCGAAGGCCATCACGCCCCAGACGATTCTGGTCACAATCATGCACGCCAACAACGAGGTGGGGACGATCGAGCCGATTGCCGAGATTGCGAAAATCGCCCATGAGCGCGGCGTGCTGATGCACAGCGACTGCGCCCAGTCGGTCGGCAAGATTCCGGTGCGAGTGGATGAGCTTGGGGTCGATTTGTTGTCTGTCGCCGGGCACAAAGTGTATGCGCCAAAAGGCATCGGAGCGCTGTATATCCGCAGCGGCGTCAGGCTGGAAAAACAGGTGCATGGCGCCGACCACGAAAGAAACCGGCGGGCGGGCACCGAAAACGTGCTCGAGATAGTCGGGTTGGGCGAGGCCTGTGCCATTGCCGGTTCTGACCTGCCGGGGCATGCCGAACATATGCGAAAGATGCGCGACCAACTGGAAGAAGGTTTGAAAGAGCGGTTTCCCGATGCCCGTATCAACGGCCACCCGGAGATGCGTTTACCGAACACACTCAGTATCAGTCTCCCCGGTCTCGAGGCCAACACCATTCTGGATGAACTGAGCGGTGTGGCGGCGTCGGCGGGGGCGGCCTGTCACAGTGACGCGGTCGAGGTGTCCGGCGTGCTGGAGGCCATGAAAGTGCCGCTGGAGTACGCGATGGGGACCATTCGCTTTTCGGTGGGCAGGTTCACGACGGCCGAGGATATCGAGAAGAGCCTGGAAGAAATAGGACAGGTGGTGGGGCGGCTGCAGCCATCGGGAACGTCCGGTGCCACTATCTCGACCACAGAGGTGAAGCTGACCCGGTTCACTCACGGCCTGGGCTGTGCCTGCAAACTCCGGCCGCAGCTTCTCGAAGAGGTCCTGAGGAAGCTTCCGGCGCCGGCTGACCCGCGCATCCTGGTGGGGACGGAAACGTCCGATGATGCGGCGGTTTACCGACTTGACGATAACACGGCCGTTGTGCAAACGGTGGATTTTTTCACGCCGATTGTCGACGACCCCTTCAGTTTCGGTTCTATTGCGGCGGCCAATTCGCTGAGCGACATCTACGCCATGGGGGCCCGGCCGCTTTTCGCGCTGAGCGTGGTGGGTTTTCCCAGCAACCGCCTGCCGCTGAAAGTGCTGGAGGAAATTTTGAAAGGCGCTCACGCCAAGGCCCGCGAGGCCGGGGTGTCGATTATCGGCGGCCACACCGTGGATGATACCGAGCCGAAATACGGCCTGGCTGTGACCGGGGTGGTGCATCCCGAAAAGCTTGTCACCAACTGCAACGCGCAAGACGGCGATGTTTTGATTTTAACCAAACCGATCGGGACAGGGATACTCTCGACGGCCATGAAGCGCGGCCTGCTGGAGCCCGGCCAGGCGGACCTGCTGGTGCGGACCATGGCGGCGCTCAATCGGGAGGCGGCTGAGGCGATGCAAACGGTCGGGGTCAACGCCTGTACCGACGTTACAGGCTTCGGCCTTCTGGGGCATCTGCTGGAGATGATGCTTGGCTCGCATACGTCGGCGGAGATCAAGGCGGGAGCGGTGCCGCTCCTTCCGGACGTTATCGGCTTGGCGGCGTCGGGCGTCGTACCCGGAGGCAGCAGCGACAATTTCAATTACACGGCGCCATACGTTGAATATGACGAAGCAATCTCCGCGACAAGGCGACTCCTGCTCAACGATGCGCAGACCTCGGGCGGTCTCCTGATCGCGGTCGCTGAGGATAAGGCTCAGCGGCTGGCGGCCTTACTTAAGGAAAAGGGGGTCGTGTCAGCGGTGGTAGGGAAAGTTGTTTCGTCTGAGAAGACGCGGATTGTCGTTGGTGAGTAGAGGAAGCGATGTACGACCGCTGCGCCGAAATCATCAAAAAGGCAGGAAAGGTTACCGCCTTCACGGGGGCGGGTATTTCGGTCGAGAGCGGCATTCCACCGTTTCGCGGCGACGGCGGTTTGTGGAGTACGTATGATCCATCGCTGCTGGAGATCAATTATTTCCTGCGGCATCCCGAGGAATCGTGGAAAGTAATAAAAGAGATTTTCTACGAGTTCTTTGGCAAAGCCAAGCCCAACGCGGCACACGGCGGCCTGGCCCTGATGGAGGAGAAGGGGCTGCTCAAGGCCGTTATCACCCAGAATATCGACAATCTCCATCAGGAAGCCGGCAGCCGCGAGGTGTACGAATTTCACGGGACGTCGCAATATTTGGTTTGTCTGGGCTGCTCGCAGAGATTTCATGTGTCCGAGGTTGACCTGGGCGTGCCGGTGCCGGCCTGCGGTGGTTGCGGCGGGCTTTTGAAGCCCGACTTCGTCTTTTTCGGGGAGCCGATTCCGGCCGAGGCCCATGCCCGGTCCATCCGGGAGGCGGAGACGGCGGATGTTTTTATAATGATCGGCACGACGGGCGAAGTCGCCCCGGCCTCGATGATTCCTCACATTGCCAAACGCCGCGGTGCGACGATTATCGAGATGAACACGGAGGAGTCCAACTATACCAGCCTTATCGCGGATTTCTTTCTGTGCGCCAGAGCCACGGAGGCCGTGACGCGGCTGGTCGAGGCGCTCGGGTTGCTGCGGGGATGTTGAAAGCCGAAGTCCGGGCTACGGGAAAAAGGACCTGCCGGCCGGGAAACTTTCTCTTGACATTTTGCGTATTTCGATTATAGTTTTTGAAGTTACCGGATGAATGCGATAAGCAAGTCTATCTTATGGAGGCATGGTTTATGCAAGTTGTGAGATTGAGATTCTTGGGTGTGTCATGCCCCGGGAGGACTGACCGCTAAATCACCCGGAAGGGTTTAAGAATTTAACGGCCTTCCTGCAAGGGTTGGCTATAAGTATATAGTCTTCAGCCGCGGGCATGACATGCGTCCGCGGTTTTTTATGTCTTTTATTGAGTGTGCGGCCGCGGATGTGAAATTTCGCGGCCGTTTTCTATTTGGACAACAAGGTAAGGAATACAGAGATGAATTTGCCTCAATTGGGTTGGCGTCCTTTTTTTGAAGTGCATTTCGAGCGGTATGCCGGGCAGGGCCTTGCGCCGGCCAGGGTGGTGCTCGAGCAGCGCGAGCGCTACGCGGTGTTGGGCGATGACGGCGAACTGGCCGCCGAAGTAGCCGGCAAAATGCGGCATGAGAGCCGTTCCCGGGCCGATTTCCCGACGGTGGGTGACTGGGTGGCGATCAGCCCGCGGCCGAACGAAGGGCAGGCGACTATCCACGCCCGGCTCCCGAGAGCGAGCAGTTTTTCACGCAAGGCGGTGCTCTCGGGGGGCATGCCCGACACAGGCGGCAAGACCGACGAACAGGTGCTGGCGGCCAATATCGACACGGTGTTTCTCGTCAGCGGGCTCGACAGCGATTTCAATGTGCGCCGGATCGAGCGTTACCTGAGCGTAGCCTGGGACAGCGGGGCAACCCCGGTGATCGTCCTGAACAAAGCGGATCTGTGTGATGACGTCCAGACACGTTTCGATGAGGTTGCCTCGGCGGCAGTGGGTGTTTCGATTCATGCGGTGAGCGCCATCGGACGAGCGGGACTGGAAGAACTCAGACAATATCTCACGGCCGGGCAGACGGCCGCCTTTCTGGGTTCCTCGGGTGTAGGCAAATCCACCATCATCAACAGCCTGCTCGGCGAGGAGCGCCTGGAAACGCGGGAGGTCCGTGAGCATGATGGCCGCGGCCGGCATACCACGACGCATCGCCAGATGATCTTCCTTAAGGAAGGGGGTATCGTTATTGATACACCCGGCATGCGCGAGATACAGATGTGGAGCGACGAAGACGGGCTGAGCAGAACGTTCGGCGATGTCGAGCATCTGTCAGCGCGCTGTCGTTTCCGGGACTGCCGGCACCAGAATGAGCCGGGGTGCGCCGTGCGGCAGGCTCTCGAGGAAGGCGAGTTGGATGCCAGACGGTTTGACAATTATCTCAAGATGCAGAAAGAACTGGCGCACCTGGCTCGCCGGCGGAACAAAAAGGCGGAGCGCGAGGTCTGCCGCGCCTTCGACAAAAAAATCCGCCGGTATCACCAAGAGATGAAGAAATTGAGAGATAAGGGACTGGCGTGAGACGATATCTTGTGCCAGGTCTGAATAGCAAGTATTGGAAAGGTAACATCAGCATGGACAAGCGCAGTCAGCAGATATTCAGTGAGAACAGCACCTTCATTCTGGAGCAAGCCGCGCGCCGATACGGCATAGCGGTATCGCAGTTTCGGCGGCTGGGCTCGTTTGAGAGCTTTGTATATGAGTTCGAGCGGGGCGGGAGGGACTTTGTCATGAAACTGACCCACAGCCTGCACCGGACGGTTGACGCCATCAGGGGGGAGTTGGACTGGACCAACTATCTTGCGGACGGCGGTGTGGCGGTACCCCGGGCTATCGCTTCGGAGAGGGGGCGTCTGGTCGAGGTTGTCACTCTGCCGGATTCGTTCTTCGCCGTATACGCTTTCGAGAAGGCCGGGGGCCGGCCGGCCAGGTTCGAGGACTGGGACGACGACTTCGTGCGGCGCTGGGGACGCCTGCTGGGGCAAATGCACCGGCTGACCAGGATGTACCAGCCGCCGGACGAGGCTATCCGGAGGCATGAATGGTCTGACGAAATCTCTCGGCACGTCGAGAAATACGTGCCGGTATCGCAGGCGGCTGTCATCGATAAATGTCACCGGCTTCAGGAGCGTTTGCGGCAGTTGCCGCAGGATGTTGACTCGTACGGTCTAATACATAGCGACCTGCATCACTCGAATTTCTTTGTTGATGACGGCGAGCTTATCGCGCTGGATTTCGACGATTGCCATTATGACTGGTTTGCCAACGATATTGCCATGCCGCTGTTTTACGCCCTCCGAGATTCACAGGTGGACGCCGACAATAAGGTTTTTGCGACGGGATTCATGCGCCACCTGCTGGAGGGTTATCGGCAGGAGAACGCTATCGGCGGCTTCTGGCTGGAGCAGATTCCGGTTTTCCTGAAACTGCGGGAGATGGAGTTGTACATAATAATCCATGCCGAAGACGCCCATAACCTGAACGGCTGGTGCCGGCGGTTTATGGAGGACAGGCGGGATCGAATTGAGAACGATGTCCCGATTATCGATCTGGATTTTACACAGTTCGCCGATGATGCGGGCCATTGAGAAAACACGAAGATCAAAAGGATTGCATAAAATGAAAACAACAGGCAGCGTTGACAGAGTGCACTTCCTGGAAAGCGAACGTTTATTTTTGACGCCGACGACGGATGATGATTTCGAGGATCACTACCGGTGGCTGCACGATCGCGGGATATCATACCTGGATGACCGCCATTTCCGGCCGGTGTCCCGCGCCAGGGCCAAAGAGCAGTTCGACGCCAGGCGTAACGCCGAGGATGTGATGTCCCTGGCTGTTCTATCTCGCCAGGACGGTCGCTTCATGGGGCTGACCGAACTGTACGGCATCGACTATTACGAAAGGAAATGCTACTGGGGGCTGATCCTGGGCGAAGGGTATCGGCGTCAGGGTTACGGCACGGAGATTGCCGAGTTAATCATGAAATACGTCTTCGATGACCTGGGTTTCAACCGGCTGAAATCCTATACTCACAGTGGCAACACGGGGTCGATGCAGTTCCACAAGAGTCTCGGGTTCGTCCAGGAAGGCAGGTTGCGGCAGGAGTTCTTTTTCGGCGGTGAGTATGTCGATGGTCTGGACTACGCCATCCTCAGAGGCGAGTATTTCAGCAGAGTCGGGCGGACCGAAAGGAACGATGACCATGAATAAAGAGCATAACAAGAGTCGGGTGCGTTTTCTGGAGGGGGAGCGCATCTTTTTGACGCCGCTGTCTCTGGACGATGTCGAAGAGCAACACGCCATGGATAACGATCTGGAGTTGCAGTACCTCGACGCCGCGCCGCTCAGACCGAAGGCGTACGCGGCGATCAAGGCAGAGGTGGAACAGGCCATGACCAGCAAGACCGCCATGTTTCTGAGTGTCATTCACAAAGAGACGGGCAAGAATATGGGGAATGTCGTTCTCTTTCAGATTCACGACTACGAGAGGACAGCGCACTGGGGCATAAAACTGCTCAGGCCATACTGGCGGCAGGGTTTCGGAAGGGAGGCGGCGAGTCTTCTGCTGAAGTATGCCTTCGAAGACCTCGGTCTGGTGCGGCTGGAGTCGGGCGCGCACGCCGGCAATACGGCGTCTGTAGAGTTCCAGAAGAGCCTGGGATGCGTGCAGGAGGGCCATCAGCGAAAGAAACTGTTCCTTCGGGGACAATACGTCGATTTCCTGCTCTTCGGCATGCTGAAGGAGGACTACGATAATAGTTGCGGACGGCACAACGAGGCGACAGTTGTTTGAGAATATCCGACTGGAAACATCGCGGCTGGTGATTCGGCCGCTAACAGTGCGTGATCTTCCGCAGTTTCACGCACTTCTGCGCGACAAAGAGGTTTTGCAGTATCTGCCGGAGGACGTGATGTCTCGAGAGGAAGCCAGGGGCATTCTTTCGTGGCTTATCGGATGTTATTCGAAGAACACCCCCGAGCGAATTATCAAGTTCACGGTGGGCGTGGCTCAAAAGGAGAACAACGAGCTGATCGGCTGGTGCGGTTTCGGTCCGCTCGAGTTCGACCCCTCTGAAATCGAAATATACTACGGTTTGTCGCGACATTACTGGGGGCGGGGGCTGGCCACCGAGGCCGCCGGAGCCATGATGCACTACGCCTTTGAAAGAGTCGGACTTAAAAGACTGGTCGCGGTTGTGAGGCCGGAGAACCGGGCCTCGGTGCGAGTGATAGAGAAACTGGGTTTGATTTATGGGAAAACCGTAACCGGTCTGCCGAGCGATTACGCCGCCTACGAGGGTGACTTCTATTATTCACTGAATCGTGACCAGTATCGAAACCCGACTGGGCAGCGAAAACCTGATTGGGAAGGAGGGTACTAAAATGAAAAGGCCTTGTGAGGGTTTGGAACTGCCGTTCGACCACGCGGCCGCCAAACAAGAAACCAAGAAGGTGTTATGGATATATTTGAGTGGCTTGAAAAGGAACTGAACCTTGTCGAATCGAATTCGGTCGAGTTCATATACGATGACATGGATTCGCAATCGGGGAGATGTCTGCCGCTGCTGTACGAATCCTTTGATGTGAATAAGCAGGCCCACTGGGCCGACCGAGGGTCGATGTTTGATTTCTACCTGTCGACCGGGGGCGGCCGGCTTCTGGATTTCGGTCCCGGAGACGGCTGGCCGTCGCTGATTGTGGCTCCATTTGTAAAGGAGGTCGTGGGCGTCGACGCTTCCGCTCGTCGCGTGGAAGTATGTGCGGAGAATGCGCAGCGCCTTGGAATCACCAACGCCGAATATGTCCACTGCGCCGCCGGCAGCCGTTTGCCGTTCGCTAATTGCAGCTTTGACGGCGTGATGGCGGCCAGTTCGGTCGACCAGACGCCCGATCCGAAAGCGACCCTGGCGGAAATCTTCAGAGTGCTGCGCCCCGGGGGACGGCTGCGGATATTCTATGAAGCGCTCGAGCGGTATCGCGACGGCCATGAGCGCGACATATGGCTGGCGGAACTCGATCATCATTCGAGCCGGCTGATTCTGTATGATCGCGATATCGACGGCGAGCGCGTCGGGCAATATGGCCTCACTCTCGACAGGCCTTGTTCCGAGGTCGCC
>JAOUEU010000129.1 GCA_029858555.1 Candidatus Zixiibacteriota bacterium | reverse complement strand
TCGCAGTTCGACGATATCGTCATTAAGAATAACAAGGGTGTCCCGGTTTACCTGAAAGATATCGCCCGCCTCAGCGATACCGTCGTGGAGAAGCGCTCTTATTCCAGTTACAACGGCCAACCGTCGGTCTCGATCAGCATTATCAAGCAGTCGGGAACCAACACGGTCGATGTCGCCCTGCGCGTGCGCGAGGCCCTGGCCCGGCTTCAGGGCGAAATGCCTCCCGATATCGGCATCACCATCGTCGACGACAATGCCGTCTACATCGAGGATTCGGTTCACGAGATTATATTCAATATCCAGTTCGGAACCGCGCTGGCGGTGCTGGTGATTTTCCTCTTCCTGCTGAGCGTTAGGCCGACCATCATCACCGGGCTCTCCATCCCCATCTCCATCATTGCGACTTTTACCGCCATGAAGATGCTGGGTTACACCATGAACGTGCTCACCCTGATGGGGCTGTCTCTGGCAGTGGGTATTCTGATCGATGATGCCATTGTGGTAATCGAAAATATCTTCCGACACAAGGCCCAGGGCCGCTCGGCGATGGAGGCCGCCTTTTCGGGAACCAAGGAGATCGGCCTGGCCGTCATGGCCACTACCTTCGCCATTGTCGCCGTGTTCATTCCGATTGCCTTTATGGAAGGTATTGTCGGCCGCTTCTTCACTCAGTTCGGCATTACCGTCGCCGTGGCCGTAACGATTTCGCTGTTTGTCGCGTTCACGCTAACGCCAATGCTGTCCTCCCGGATGCTCGATGCGACCGAGCCGATGTCGGCACGGAAGGGACTGCTCGGCGGCATCGCCCGTGCTGCCAATGTTGTCTGGCGGCCGGTGTTGAAAGTGATTTCATACTGGAACATTGCCTTCGAAGCCCTCAAACCCCGGTACGAAAGACTGCTGGGCCGTGCCCTGCGCTTGCGCTGGTTGGTGGTGCTCATCGCATTCCTATCCTTTGCCGGGGCTATCGGTCTGGTGGCCATAGGTTTGATCGGGGCGGAATTCTTTCCGCAGACCGACCGCGGCCAATTGGCCGTCAATATCGAGACCCCTCCCGGCACCGTTTTGAAACAGACGGTTGTGCGCTTCAACGAAGTGGAAAAGATCGTCCGGCAGTTCGGTGAAGTCACGAACATATATAGTACCATCGGGGCCGGCGATGATCCCATCACGACAGGTCGCGTGTTGGTCAAACTGACCGACAAAGAGGAGCGCGAACTGACCGTCTGGCAGATCATGGATTCGGTTCGGACCCTCGTGGCAGGTGTGCCCGGCATCAACGCCGCGGTCGGCAGTGGCGAGGAAGGACACGGAGGTAGCGGCAAGTCGGTGGAGATCTCGATCAGGGGCCCCGAAATGGACGAACTGACCCGGCTGACACACCAGGTCCAGCAAATTTTCTATGATGCCCCGGGCGCCACTGATGTCGACAACACTCTCGAAGAAGACAAACCGGAAATACAAATCGACGTCGATCGGAAACTGGCCAATGACCTCGGGCTCAACCTGTACGAAATCCCGGCGACTATTCGGACACTCGTCGAAGGCGAAGTCGTGACACACTTCAAGGAGGGCGACGAAGAATACGATGTTCGCGTTCGTCTGGATGAACGCTTCCGGGCCTCGGCCGAGGACGTCGGCAGAATAATGATAAAAAGCGGCAAGGATGTGCCGGGAAGGAAGTCTTCCTGGTTCCGCTGAGCCGTGTCGCCAAAATCGAAAAGAAGTCCTCGATCGGCCAGTACAATCGCAAAGACCGGCTGCGCGAGGTGGCCGTCAACGCCAACGTTCTCTCCGGAGCTTTCAGCGGCACGGTTTCCAACTACATCCTGGCCAGAATAAATGAGTCCGTCGAAGTCCCGCCGGGCTATTTTGTCGGCCAGTCCGGCGAGGCCGAAATTATGGGTGAAGCCTTCCGGAACATTTTCAAAGCCCTGGTACTCGCTGTGATATTCATCTACCTTTTGCTGGCGTCGCTTTACGAGTCGTTTTCTGATCCGTTTTCGATTATGCTGTCGCTGCCCCTGTCGTTGATAGGGGCCATCATCGGTCTGATTGGCTCATCTTTCTCCATCATGTCCCTGATCGGTATTGTCCTCTTGATGGGCCTGGTGACGAAAAATGCTATCCTGTTGATCGATTTCGTGAAACAACGCCGGGAGCAGGGCGTTTCAAGATATGATGCCATTTTACAGGCAGGCCCGATAAGACTGCGGCCGATTCTGATGACTACTTTCGCCATGGTCTTCGGCATGTTGCCGCTGGCCCTGGGAATCGGCCCGGGCGCGGAGCTAAGGGCTCCCATGGCGAGGGCCGCTATCGGAGGCATCATATCGTCGACCCTGTTGACGCTGGTGGTAGTACCCGTCGTCTATACGCTGATCGACGATTTTGTGGGGTTCTTTCGAAGGAAGGAGAAGCGGATAACAGCGATAGCTGAAGAGGAATCCGTACTTGACCAGTAACCTCATAGCCCCGGCCAAGTCCCTGGGTTATACGGACATTTTTCTGGACTTTCTCGCCGAGAGGGACACGGCCCGGCATTTTTATCTGTCGAGTGATATCGCGCAGGTTGCCTCCCGGTTGGACGCCGTTACATACGCCCGCGACGAGGTCGCCACGGTTCTGGAAAGCCAGAACCGCTCTTTCGGCGCCTCCGACCTGACTTTGGAGAACATCTCGAGGTTACGCGAAGGCGACACCCTCTGTCTTTTCTCCGGACAGCAGGCCGGTCTGTTTACGGGGCCGCTGTTGGTCATCATCAAAGCCATAGGTATCATCAAAGCCGCTGCGCGCTACTCGCAGCAGTTGGGCCGACCCGTGATTCCCGTTTTCTGGATTGCCGGCGACGACCACGATTTTGAGGAGGTCAATCACACTTACGTATTGGACCGGGCCGGTGAGCCGGTACGGATCGCTTACGAAAAACCGCCCGATCTGGAATTGCCCACATCCGAATTGCGGTTCGTCGATGGCGAAGCATTAGAAAACGCCAAAAAACACCTGTTGGAGACGCTGCCAAACACCGACTTCAGTTGCGATCTGTTGAAACTGATTCAATGCGCCTACACGGCGGAGGACACGTTCGTGTCGTCGTTCGGCAAATTCATGACAGGTCTTCTGGGGCAGTACGGCCTGGTGTTGTTCAATCCCGGTGACGCCCGGATCAAGCGCCTGGCGGTACCATTGTTTAAGTCTATTCTGGACAACTACGAGTCTCTCCAGCAGATTTTGGCCGAGACCAACCGCGAAATTCTCAACCGGGGTTATCACGTCCAGGTCGAGAAAAAGGAAAACGCCGCTCACCTGTTCTACAATCATGGTGGCCGCAGGCCGGTGATGCGTGACGGCGACAGGCTGAGCGTCGGCGAAGAATCGTTTACGTTGCCGCAGATACGGGAGCTCATCGAAAAGCATCCCGAACGTTTCTCGCCCGACGTTATGACCCGGCCGATTCTGCAATCGTACCTCTTCCCGGTGGTCAGTCAGAAGGGCGGTCCGGCGGAAATCGCCTACCTGGCTCAGATCAACCCGGTATTCGAGTTGTTTGGGCTGGTTCCGCCGGTGCATCGTGCGCGGCCGACGGCGACCCTGCTGGAGAAACGTATCAAAACTCTGATGGACGAGTACGATATTGAATTCGAACAGCTGAGCGGCGATATTGAGCAGGTTATTAACCGTGTTCTGGCCAGATCGTTCCCCGGCGACATTGAGACCAGGTTCGCGCAGTTGCGTCAGGGCGTTGAGCGCAGCTTCGGCGAGTTCAGCAGGGAGACGCTGGCATTCGATCCATCGCTGGAAGGTGCCGCCCGGCAGTCGCTGGGTAAGATAGATTTTACGCTTAAGGCCTTCGAGGGCAAGGTCTTCGCCGCGCACAAAAAGCGTTCCGGGGAAACGCGCGATCGCATCTACAGGGTCTGGCATGCCACTTTCCCCCACCGGGCCCTCCAGGAACGGTCCCTCAACATCACATACTTTCTGGCCAAATACGGATTTGATCTTGTTCGGGCCATGTATGATATGATAGATTGCGAGCAGAAAGCTCACCAGATAATCCACCTCGCGGAGTTGAATAAATAGATGGTTATCGGCATTACGTGCTATCCCGTAGCCGGGGGATCAGGCATTGTCGCCACCGAATTGGGGCAGCAGTTGGCGGCGCGTGGTCACGAGGTTCATTTTGTGTCATATGCCCTGCCGTTCCGTCTGGACAAATACGCCACGAATCTCATGTATCACGGTGTCGAGACGACCGCCTACCCGCTCTTTAAGTTTCCGCCGTACACCTTGACCCTGGCGGCCAAGATGGCCGAGGTGTCGCGAAATTTCAACTTGGACGTTCTGCACGTCCACTACGCGATCCCGCACGCTACCTGCGCCTTTCTGGCGCGACAGCTCCTCGGAGCGGACAGCGGCGGCAAACCCAAAATAATTACCACTCTGCACGGTACGGACATCACCCTGGTCGGTTCGGACCCCTCGTTTTTTGACATCACACGTTTTTCCATTCTTGCCTCCGACGGCATTACCGCTGTTTCAAAGTACCTGGCCGATGAGACCACCGAGGTGTTCCGCATCGACAAGGAGATTCGAGTGGTGCATAACTTTTTTGACGAAAAACGCTTCAAGCCGTCGACCTCCGAGTGCAGTCGAAAGGAGTTTGTCAGCGAGGACGAGTTCCTCATAATGCACATCTCCAATTTCCGGCCAGTCAAGAGGACGCTCGATGTTATTGATATCTTCGACAAAATCGCCTCAGAAGTGCCGGCCAGGCTCGTCCTGATCGGCGAAGGTCCCGACACAATCCTGGCGCGCCGACAGGTAAATAAAAAGGGCCTTACTGACAGGGTTATCTTCCTCGGCAACCAGAGTCGCATCGAAGCCGTGTTGCCATGCGCCGACTTGTTCCTGATACCTTCCGAGGAGGAGTCTTTCGGATTGGCGGCGCTCGAAGCCCTGGCCTGCGGCGTGCCCGTCATCGGCACTTCCGGCACGGGCCTGGTGGAAGTCGTCGATGATTTCAAGAACGGCTTTCTCCTTCCGGTGGGTGACACGGCGTCGATGGCGCGGGCTTCCATATCTCTTTTGAAAAACCCCGCTCGTCTGGCTGA
The DNA here is from genome assembly GCA_029858555.1 of Candidatus Zixiibacteriota bacterium. Taxonomy (GTDB): domain Bacteria; phylum Zixibacteria; class MSB-5A5; order GN15; family FEB-12; genus DAOUUR01. Next base: position 3,908 of record JAOUEU010000129.1, on the reverse strand, counting down.
GTTCAAAAAGACCGCCGCCGAGACTGCCGGCAGGAGGTTTGGCGCCGAGAAGATTGTCACAGAATACGAAAAATACTACGAGGAAGTTCTGCATGTCTGAAACGACTCCGCTGGATATACTGGCCATCGCCGCCCACCCGGACGACATCGAGATAACCTGCGGAGGTACCCTCATCAAGATGGCCGGCAAGGGTTGCAGGACAGGCGCGCTCGATCTGACTCGTGGCGAAATGGGAACCTATGGCGATGAGAAAATGCGTGACGACGAGGCAGCCCGGGCCGCCGAAATTCTCGGCCTGAGTTACCGGCAGAATCTCTCATTGCCCGACTCGGGAATTGAGTACACGCAGAGCAATAAGCTCGCTATCGCTCAGGTTATCCGCAACACCCATCCGGAGTTGGTCATCCTGCCTCACTGGCGGCAACGCCACCCTGATCACCTGGCCTGCTCGCGGCTGGGGTATGATGCCTGTTTTTTGTCAGGTTTGAAAAAAGCGGCCCTGGAAGGGGAAGCTTTTCGACCGCGAAAGATTATCTATGTCTCATACTTCAGGAATACCGATTATTCCTTTATGGTGGACATCTCCGACGAATTCGAACAGAAATGCCGGGCCGTCGCCGTCTATCAGTCTCAATTCGGTCAGACTTCCGGTGATAAGATCAAGCAGGCGCTCAAATCGACTTTGAACCTTCCCGACCTGATACGTAGCGGCGGGAAGAACGTGTTTCAACCGGGTACGGGTATTTATGACCTCATGCACACGCGCGCTCATCAACTGGGCCAGATGGTGGGAGTCGAGTATGCCGAAGCCTTTACCATCAGAGAGCATATCCTAATCGACGATCCGCAGACGATGCCGGTCCGGTCAATGTGAACACCCGCTGACGAAGTTCGCATTCTTCCAGCGGGCGGCGGTTTCTGACGTGAACCCCGGACATCATTTTTGATTGACTTAACCGCCGGCAGCCCGATATCGTAAGGAACAGCGGCAGGGTTTAACACACGATGGTCCACAATAACAGATCGACCAGATTGAGCGAGAAGCCCGATATCAGTGACGACCTTTCGTCCGGTCTGCGGGTTACCTGGATTGGGCTGGTTGTCAATGTCCTGCTGGTTGTTTTTAAGCTGTGGGCGGGGACTATCAGCCGGAGTCAGGCGCTGGTGGCTGACGCCGTCCACTCGCTTTCCGATATTTTTTCCGACGTAGTGGTCCTGTTGGGGCTTAAGTGGGCACGCAAGGACGAAGACGATACCCATCCTTACGGCCACGCCCGCATCGAGACTATCTCGAGCATGGTGGTGGGATTATTGCTGGTCCTGGTCGGTGTGGGTATTGCCTACAAGGCCACCATGTCTATATACAACCATGATGTGTCCCGGCCCGGTCCGATTGCCATATTTGCTGCGGCTACCAGCATTCTGCTCAAGGAAGCGATGTTCTGGTATACGCGGTTGGTCGGTATGCGGCTGAAAAGCCCGCTCTTGATCGCCAACGCCTGGCACCATCGCTCGGATGCGCTCAGCTCGGTGGCGGTGCTTCTGGGGGTTACCGCGGTGTATGTAAACCCGAACTGGCACCTGGCCGATGCCTACGCCGCCCTGGTAGTTACATTCTTTATCGTTAAGGTGGGGCTAAATCTGACCTGGTTAGCCTTCAAGGAACTTGCCGATACGGCTCCTGATGAAGCCATTGTCGCCCGGCTCACCGAGGATGTGCGTGCCGTCCACGGTGTCCGCCAGGTGCACGACCTCCGGGCGCGGCATTCCGGCACACAGATTTTTGTCGAACTCCATATTGTGGTCGATCCCGAGTTGACTGTCAGGGAAGGGCACGACATCGCCCGCGAAGTCAAAGCCCGCCTGCTGGCCAAATTTACCGAGGTCACCCGGGTAATTATCCACGTCGATCCCGAACTCCAGGAAGAAATTTAACCCGGCCCGTTTACGCGGATATTGACCGAGAATAAAAAAACCCGCGGGCAACAACTGCCCGCGGGTTGAGTAAGAAATTCTCTTCGGTTTCGAGCTATCTCATAAGCCCGTGGCCGTCGGTTTAGTAGGCATCACCGTCATCTTCATCGCAATGACCGGGACCGATATAACCGTTGTTATAGTCGTCAAACATATCCTGCCAGCCCATCACCATATCGCGATCTTCCTCGCTCAGGCCTTCCCAATCCATCCAATTGTGGTTGGCCAAGAAGGCGTCGGCGTCATCAATGGCATCGGCTATGGCCGCATCACCGGCTCCGTCGGCAATGCTCAGCTTGGCTCCAAGCAACTGCGCGTACAGCTTGGTAATACCGTTGCTGCCATCGCCGTAAGTTTTCATTTTCAGGACGTTGACAGCTATCGTGGCGGTGGTGACTGGGAGGCTCTTGGCCCCGCCGGCGTCGCCTAGCCAGATGGGCAGAAGCGGAGTGACCACATCAGCCTGCGGACCGAATCCGGCATGGGTCTTCCAGTAACCGATAGTATGAGAACAGCCATCCTCTTCCTCGTCAACTTCGAGGTCGAACTTGATCAGGACCTGTTTCTCGAGATCCATGTCGTTATACCAGCCCGTGTAGAGCCAGATTTCGCCACCGCGATTCGAGTTGGGATCATTCTGGTAGATGTAGGTATCGGCGATATCATCGGCGACATCGCAGGTCGTGGCGCCGCCCACCGAGTAGCAGACCTCGAGGTAAGGCTGAAATTCGGCATTCTCGCGGCTGTGATACTTGCACCGCGGATAAACCTCGTCGACCTGGTCCAAAAGCAGACCAAAGTCGTCGTAGGTGCCGTCAAGCCAGCCCTGTACCAGAGTCGTTACGTCCACCATCTTCCAGCCCACAGCGTCGGCGACAAAAGAGCCGAAAATGGCCGGATCGTAAGAACTGCCGAAGTTATTCCAGGTGACGACCAATTCCTGCCAGTCAGCCGTTATACGATGGACGTTCACGGTATGACCGTGAGCCCCTATTTCGTATATGAACAGCTTAGCAGACTCCAGTGTAGCTCCGGCCGGAATGACCAGCTTGGCCATACCGGTCTGACCCATCGACGACGGTTCAGGCGAGCCCATCATGTTTGGCTCGTTCTGGCAGCCGATGGTCAGGATGCCCAAGGCTAGGAACAACACCAGCAGTTTTGCAGCGTTTTTCATTACAAATTCCTCCACATGGTTTTAATGATTGTCGGGTTGACTCATTTTCGTATAGTACGCCCCGATAACGTTTCTTATTTGACCTCTAACATAAAAAGTTACGTTTGCAAGAACGTAGTGTCACCAAATGGTAGCAAATTCCGTGTAAATTGCAGGGGAGAAGATATAAAAACGCGATAAAAATTATCCTTCTAAACCGACACCCGTTCCTCCCTGTCGCACTTGATCTTATCAAAACCGAACCCGGGGTCAAAGAGGTCTGAGCCAGTCTACTTTGGCTGCTGGAAACCGCCCATCGTCGTCGATTGTGCAACCGCTTTCACATATTTACCTGGGAAAATGCAGACAGATTCCGGCTTTTGCCAAATGTTCACCCTTTCCGTGTCTCAGCGATCTGTCAGGAGAACTCAACTCGTGCTCGCGCCGTGGCCCTACAACTGCTGAACAGCCCTTTCGTAGGGTGTGAACCCCGGGACCCCCTTGAGCAGGGCTACTTCCGGCTGGTGGAAAGCCGGGTTCCTGCTAATCGTTTTTAGAAGTTGCTCACGCTCGCCCGGCTCGGCAAGGTTGGCGATGCCGACCGCCCGTTCGCCGAGACTCAGTCCCCGGGGGTCAAAAGCACCGTGCTCGGTAACCACAATCACCTGGTCAGCGGGGATGGCCGTCGTGGTGATTCCTGAAGGGCACCTGTCCACTATCTTGGAAATCCCGTCTTTTGTCATGGATTTCATGGCGATAATCGCCACCCCGCCTTCG
>JAOUEU010000128.1 GCA_029858555.1 Candidatus Zixiibacteriota bacterium | reverse complement strand
ACATAGCCGAAAAACAGCAGCATGTAGCCGCCACTGGAGAGCCCCAGGAAGAAGAGCCATCGCCGACCGGGCTGTTCGAACATCATGCGGCTGAAAGCTGCCGCGAGCCCGAGGAAAAGGACACCGGCGGTAATCGACACGGTTTGATAACTCTCGCGAGCCCCCTCCACACCGTTCAGTCCCAGCAGGTTTTTAGTCCAGACATGCACCAGCGATTCCCCAAACTCGCGGTGTTTGAGATAATCACCTTCTCCGAGCCGCGAGATTATCTGGTAACCGTCTCCCATGAAATGGGTCTTGGCCCGCAGTAAATAGAAAGCGACCGCAAGCAGCCCCGCGACCGTTACGGCAAGGATTGTAACATATCGGTCGGACCGGTTCTCCAGGGCGGTCACCCGGTCTGCCTTGACGAGGCCGATAATAAATGGTGCCATACACCCGACAGCCAGGAGGGCGACGCGGACATAAAAGGGGAAATAACCCCAGGTGTTCACGCCCCAGGTCCGATAACCTGTAAAGAAGGAGCCGATAAAGACCAGTGACAGCGACAGAAAATAGGCCAAGGCGAGGTGCTTTTGATTCTGCACGGATACCATCGATGACGAGCCTATCTGCCTGATAAACCAAACCTCAGCGTAACATCAGGTGCGCCGCTTGCGCACGCCGGATTTCTAGCCGCCCAGTTCTCTAATCCGTTTGTTGATGGCTTCCCAGATCTCGGGCCAGGCCTTGTCGAATTCTTCCAGTTGATATTCGTCACGCGCCCGCCGAAGCATTTTCAGGCCGGTCGTTTGATTGCCGTTGGCGATTTCAATCTCACCCAGATCTTCAAGCGCCTGACCCATAATGGAGTGGTTTTCCAATCTCTCCGCCCAGGCCAGCGTCGGGCGAAGCCACTTCTGCGCCTCGGCAAGATCGCCGGCTGCGCGGTAGGCCATCCCCAGGTGATAATCCGCGAAGAGCTTGGCCAGTTCGCCCGAGAAGCGCCAGTGGTACTCGCGTGCCTTGAGGAAGCCCTGCACGGCGGAGTCGTACTTCTTGGTTTCGTAGTAAACCACGGCCAGGTTATTCCACAGAGGACCCAGCCATGATTCTTCCCCCCCGGCTTCGGCCGCTCGAATCCCCCGCTGGCTCCATTCAATCTGCTCTTCGGGAGTTTCCAAGACAATGGACAGCATATTAGCCGCATCGACGGCCCGACCCCAGAGGGCGTTGACATTGCAGTAAGTGTACATGGCATCAAAGGTTTTCGCCGCGGCCTTGAGGTCACCATCTTTCCACTGGTAGCGGCCCTTGACACTCAGATAGCGTGACCAGCCCATGGGATCGCTGTCAGTAGCCTTTGCCTCGGCATCGGTAAGGCTGAGCCAGCCTTCCTCCCGGTTGCCCAGAACCAGGTAGGTTCGCGCTATCTGCGCAAGTGCCTCCACTTCAATGGAATTGTTGAACTCGTTGCGGGCCGCCTTTAAGGCCTCCTGATATTGCTCAAGAGCCGTGCTATGATGTTGCGCCTTAAACGCTGCATCGGCTTCCTGCAGCAGTGAATCAGCCGAAATTTCGCCACTCGTCACGTCCACTCCTCTTTTCTTTGCCTCAACGGCTACAATATCGACCGTCGGACCGATCAGCAAGAGAGCCAGTGCTGATAATATAGATTTTCGCATCGTTCTTTTGTATAAACCTGTGAATTGCCAGCCCCCGGAGTTGCGACCTGGCATCGCCACCGGGTTAATTCTGTTGACCCGTTTGCCTGATGGTCATATATTCAATGTCTGTAAAAACGGGCTGACGCCATAATTGATACGGAAGAGAACTTGTTTTCACAACCGTTTTTTGGGGACCTATAACATGCGTGCTCTTATCACCGGAATCACCGGTCAGGACGGCTCCTATCTTGCGGAGTTTCTTCTCGAAAAGGGCTACGAAGTGGTCGGTATGGTGCGACGATCATCAACCGAGTCGTTTGAGCGGATCAACCACATCAAGGACAGAATCACTTTGGTACAGGCCGACCTGCTTGACCAGTTATCTATTATCAACATCATAGACCAGCACCGGCCGGATGAGGTTTATAATCTGGCGGCACAGTCGTTCGTTCCGGCCAGTTGGCGGCAGCCTGTGCTGACCGGCGAGTTTGATGCCCTCGGTGTCACCAAGATGCTCGAGGCGATCAAGCTGGTCGACAAGAAGATTAAGTTTTATCAGGCCTCCTCTTCGGAAATGTTCGGCAAAGTGCAGGAGGTACCCCAGACCGAAAAGACACCGTTTTACCCGCGTTCGCCCTACGGCATCGCCAAGGTGTACGGGCACTGGATAACAGTCAATTACCGCGAGAGTTACGGTATCCATGCCTCGTCCGGTATCCTGTTCAACCACGAGTCTCCCCGGCGCGGTCGCGAGTTCGTCACCCGGAAGATAAGCTACGGGGCGGCCCGGATAAAACTGGGCCTGGCCGACAAGCTGTCTCTGGGAAACCTCGACGCCAAGCGCGACTGGGGTTTTGCCGGCGACTACGTCCGCGCCATGTGGCTGATGCTGCAGCAGAACGAGCCGGACAATTTCGTCATCGCCACCGGTGAGACACACTCCGTCGAGGAATTCGTCACCCTGGCCTTTGGACACCTTGGCCTCGATTACAAGAAGTACGTGGTGACCGACCCCAGATTCGTCCGGCCGGCCGAGGTAGACTTGTTGCAGGGCGACCCTACCTATGCCAGGGACAAACTGGGGTGGGAGCCGACCGTGACCTTCCAGGAACTGGTCAAAATGATGGTGGATGCGGACATTAGGAGGCTTTCCCCCAAGTAGTCGTATGAATAAGCCCCTGGCCTTCATTACCGGCATTGGCGGCTTTGCCGGCTCACACCTTGCCGAACAACTGCTCCACAGCGGCTACAAAGTAGCCGGAGCCCTCTACCCGGGGGAGTCAACCGCAAATATAAGAGATGTCAGGAAGCATCTTTCCCTGGTCAGACTTGACATCATGAATGAGAAAAAGTGTCGAGAAACGGTGAGGGCTTTCCGACCGGATTACATTTTCCACCTTGCGGCCATAGCCTCGGTTGGCCGTTCCTTCCGTTTGGAACGTCTGACCTATGACATCAACTTCGACGGGACGCTGAACGTACTGGCGGCCGCACTGGACCTGAAGAGACTGAAGAAGTTTGTCTTCGTCAGCTCATGCGACACCTACGGGATATTCACGCCGAAGACGAAACTGCTCCGCGAGTCTCAGCCTTTCAACCCGGTTTCGCCCTATGGCATATCGAAGGCCATGGCCGAGCATGCCTGCATGTACTATTATCGGCGATACGGTCTGCCCGTTTCGATTGCCCGTGCTTTTAATCACAGTGGGCCGCGACAGGATGATAATTTCGTGATACCCTCATTCGCCCGGCAGATCGCCATGATAGAGGCCGGACGCCAGCGGCCTCAGCTGAAGGTCGGTGATCTGTCAGCCCGGCGCGACCTTTCCGACGTGCGCGACATCGTTACCGGCTACCGGCTGTTGGCCGAGAAAGGAAAAGTGGGTCGGGTCTATCATCTGTGTACCGGACGGACCGCTTCCATCCAGCAGGTCGTGACGGCATTGGTAAAGATGTCAGCGGCGCGGATATCCGTTAAGGTAGACCCGGGCCGTCTCCGGAAGAACGATATCCCTTCCCTCCGCGGAGACAACCGTCGCGCGGTTCAAGAACTGGGCTATGCCACCCGATATAGTCTTAACATTACTTTAAAAGATACCTTGAATTACTGGAGAGAAAGAATCCTCAAGCAGACTATTTAGCGAGGATCAGGAGACAATAAGTATGGCAACCAAGAGCAGAAAGAAAACCGGTGCCAACAGTGAGCTTATCGCCAAAATCATAGACCGCAGCGCCAACGTCGGGGTCATCGGGCTGGGTTATGTCGGCCTGCCGCTTTCAGTCGAGCTGGCCCGTGTCGGGTTTAAGGTAACCGGCTTTGACATCTCTAAGGACAAAGTAAAACTACTCAACTCCGGCCGGTCCGATATCGACGACATTGGGGACGCCGAAGTAAAGAAAATGGTAGCCTCCGGCAACTTCCGGGCTACGTCCGATTCGAAATTGCTGAAAAAGATGGATACCATATCGATCTGCGTGCCGACGCCACTGTCCAAGACCAAGGACCCCGATGTCAGCTACATTCTTAACGCTGTCAACAAGGTCAGGCAGCATATTAAGAAAGGCACTTTGGTCGTCCTTGAATCCACTACCTATCCGGGTACCACCGAGGACCTGATACTCCCCATCCTCGAAGAGAGTGGTATGAAGGTCGGCGTTGATTTCTTTCTGGCTTTCTCACCCGAGCGGGTCGATCCCGGCAATGCTACTTATACTACCAAGAATACCCCGCGCGTCGTCGGCGGCATAACACCGGCCTGTACGCAGGCGGCAAAGATCTTCTACGAGCAGACTATTCCCAATATCCACGCCGTGTCGTCGACGCAGGCGGCGGAGATGGTGAAGTTGCTGGAAAACACGTTCCGGTCGGTAAACATCGGCCTGGTCAACGAGGTTGCGCTCATGTGTGACCGTCTGGGGCTCGATGTCTGGGAGATTATCGATGCGGCGGCAACCAAACCGTTCGGCTTTATGCCCTTTTACCCGGGCCCCGGCTTGGGCGGCCACTGTATTCCAATTGATCCGCACTATCTGTCCTGGAAACTGAAGTCGCTGAATTATTATGCCAGGTTCATCGAACTGGCCGGAGACATCAACAGCCATATGCCCGAGTACGTGGTGGAGCGGATAACGTCCACGCTCAACAGACGGTTCGCGCGCTCACTTAACAAATCATCCATTCTGGCGCTGGGAGTGGCTTACAAACGCAATATCAAGGACATGCGGGAATCCCCCGCGCTCGACGTCATCAAGCTGTTGGAGGACAAAGGCGCCAGGGTCTACTACAACGATCCCTATGTCCCGACGTTCAAATGGAACGAAATCAGCCACAAATCGAGCAAACTCACGCGGGATTTGGTGAGCAATGTTGACCTGGTGGTGATTCTGACCGACCACAGCAATTACGATTACCAGTGGATCGTAGATAATGCCAGGGCTGTTTTCGACAGCCGCAACGCCACCAAGGCGGTAAAGAAGCACCGCAATAAAATCGAGCGATTATAAGTCCTCTTCCTGCAATCTATTATATAGCCCGCTGTCAGGCGGGCTATTTTTATGTCCTACAACATGTTAAGACATGCCGTGGGAGTGCCGACATATATCTATATTCTTCAGGAGAGAACCAATGAACCTGGGCGTCGACAAAAGACAGGCCTTGATAAAAGATATCCGTTTCATTCTCAAAGACCTGCTCAAGGTCATCAAGGTTGTCTCGATGTACCCCGAGGACAACCCGCTGCCTCAGTCGCTCAAGCAGTCGTTTGCCGAACGGCTGGAAAGCCTCTCCGAAGAGTACGGCGACATTGCCATCAGCGTCGAAAAGGACCTGCTGAAATATGAAAGTGAAGTCGTTTACGAAGACAGGGGCGGCGATGACCGTCTGGCTGGCATTTTCTTCGAGACCGGAATTACCGACTTCACCTTCAAAGACGGCCTCGACGTCAACGAAGTCTTCATTCTGCTCGACGTCATAAAGAAATATATGAACTGTCCCGACAAATCTCTCGACCTGGCCGCATTGATCTGGGAATCTGGCGTCACTAATTTCACCTTCGGCACCATCGAAGACATCGTCTTGTCCCAATATGACGGTTCGTTCAACCTCCAGGCTTTTATGGATGCCGATGATTCCGGTCATCACCGGCAAGTCATCTTCGGCACCGACACGGTCGAGAACTATGCGGCGATTTTTGACCAGCATACCGAATCTTCGGAGATTGATCTGAACGAACCGGAAGCGCCGGGCAGCAGTGTGCTTCTGAGCGGCAGCCCGGGAGTGGGCGGTCTCACACCTTCCCTCCCCGTGCCCGGTCAAAAACCCCCCTCGGTCTTTGACATCGAAGGGATGGACGAGATTGCCGCAAGAACGAGCGAGGCGGCCGCGGCCATGGGCCTGAACGATCTCCCTGTTAGCTCATCCCGCGGTCCCGATACGACCCTTATCCTCAACGACGAATTCCGGCTTTCCGAGGAGGAAGAGGAGATCACGGCCCGACTGTGTACCGAGGATGCCCAGTTCGATATCTATGATTCCACGCAATCCTTACTGAAGGAGATTCTCCACCAGGAGGCCGATTTCCGCGGCTTCTCCGAGGCGGTGACAATCTGTGAGAAAGTTCTTAATGAGTTTGTGCTGGCAGGCAAACTGATCCAGTCCGGGCAGCTTCTGCAGTATATCATCGAGTTGGAAAGTCGCCTCAGGTCGGACAAGCCGCGCTGGGCAGACAGACTTCGGGATGCCACGGTCATGGCTGGCAGCCGCGACCGGCTCAAGGCTCTGGCGGAGGGCCTCAACAAGCATCCCGAAACAGGCGTCAGGGAATTGGCCCGTTATCTGGACAACTTCGACTGGCAGGCCCTGAGCGGAATAACGGATCTTCTGGGCGACTTTGAGCACCGCACGCACCGGGAGACCCTGTGTGACTTCCTGACTAAGAAAGGCACTGACAACCTGGATTTGGTTTCCCAGGGCATCTTCGACAAAAGGTGGTACGTGGTGCGCAATTCCATATCCATCCTGGCGCGGATAGGCAGCGACCGGGCTCTGGAACTGCTCAAGCGAACGCTTGACCACGAGGATGAGAGAGTGCGCATGGCCCTGGTGCAGGAACTGAAAGAATGCCCGAACGACCGCGCCCTGGAATTGCTGACCGCGGCGGTTAGAGACCGGGACGCGCAGATTCGGACGGAGGCCGTCAATTCCATCATCGCCCGTCGTGGCCGGCCGGCTTTCGAGGCCGTCGAGGCGGCCATAAGCGAGGAGAATCTTGCCACTCTCGACCAGCCTGACCGGATGGCGTTATTGAAGGCTTATTCGATACTGGGCGGCGAAGCGGCGGTGCCGTTTTTGTCTCAGCTTATTCTCCGGCCGAATCTTTTCCGCGAGAGGCTGGTCAGCGACCTCCGCGCGGCGGCCTTTGAGGCTCTGTGCCACAACCGCAGCGAAAAATGCGAAAGGACACTTCTGAAACTCAGCCGCAACTGGAGACCGGATATCAAAGGACAGGCCGGTAGTGCCCTGCGACGGCGCCGGGAGATAATCTACGGAGGCGACTAATGGAAATGCAGGTCAGTGATGCCATTGGCCGGGTACTTGCCGGCAAGAAAGAAGCAAAGCTGCTTAACGCCTTCTTTGTCCTGTACAAGAATGCCCGCATCATCGAATCGAGCAACCGAGCCTTTAGAAAACAGATCGCCGGTTTCTACGAGCAATTAAAGACCTTGTCGCTGCAAAGCGGCCAGGTAACGATCAAGGTCTACTCGGGTCGCTATTTTGTGGACGATCGGATGGTACGCTTTGACGATCGGGGCCTCTCGGGCGCCGGCACGATCGCGGCGGAATGGCGTGCGCTGGGGCTCGGCGGTGTCGAGTTTTCGACCGATATCTCGGCCGAAGAAATCGGACGCTTTATCAAGTTCATATCGTCGGTTAAACCGACCCGCGAAAACGTCGAGAGTCTCTCCGAGAGTCTCAAGAGTCACGGGCTCACGGCGATCAAGCTGCTTTCGGCCAAGGAGGTTGACACCGGCCGGCCCGGCATTCCCGAGGAAGTCCGTCGCCAGTTCCGCACCGCCGCCCGCTCGACCTTTTTCAAGGCCCTGGCGGTCGTCGAGGACGTGGTTGTCAATACGGCCGCGGACCGCCAGGTAAACATCTCCCGGACCAAACGCGTCGTCCATTCGCTGATTGACCATATAACCCGCGACGAGTCCTCGTTGCTGGAATTGAGCGCCATCAAGGACTACGACGACTACACCTACGCGCATTCCACCAACGTCTGTGTCTACGCGCTGACCCTGGGCGTGCGGCTGAACCTGGACCGGGCGAGGCTGTCGCAGCTGGGTTTCACGGCCCTCTTTCACGACGTCGGCAAGGTGAAACTACCCTCGGACCTGATAAAGAAACCCGACGCCTATGACGAGAACGACTGGATCCAGATGCAGCAACATCCTCTCCTGGGAGCCAAGTCGATTCTGAGAAACATGAAGCTGGACGTCCACACGGCGAGGGCGGCCAGAGGCGCCTTCGAGCACCACGTGAACCGCGATTTCACCGGCTACCCGGCTTTACGCCGAGAAAAGCGGCCCGTGAACCTCTTCTCGAAAATCATATCCATCGTCGACACTTTTGACGCTCTCTCCTCGGGGCGAGTATACCTGAAAAAGGCCATCCCCCCTGACAAAGTCCTCAAGAAGATGCATTATCAGATGGCCGTTAAGTTCGACCCCTTCCTGCTCAAGATATTCAATGATATTATCGGCATCTTCCCGGCCGGTTCGGTGGTTCTGCTGACTACCGAGGAGATTGCCCTGGTCCTGACCAACAACGAGGCCGACCCGGCCCGGCCCTTTGTCAAGATCGTAGGCAACCGCGAGGGCCTTTTGCCCAACCCCGTCTGGGCGGACCTCTCTCACTCCGAGCAGGCTGATCGCCGCATAGTACGGATGATCGACCCTGCCCGCCACGGCCTCGACGCCAAAGACTTCATCCTGAACGATTAGAACGAGTAGGTCAGGGTGGCACTGATCGCGTGACCGGGCGCGGGAGCCACTTCCAGGCTCATATTCTGACCATCATCGGCCCTCGGAAACCCGGACAAATGGGCATCCACATAGGCATCAAACATCGAAATAAACGTAACGATGACGGCGAACCAGGTGAACTTGTTGCGCTCGTCGCGGCGATCCTCATAGAGGGAGTATAGAGCGTTGGCATCCTCGATGTCCTCGGCGGCTGCCCACCGCTCCCGGAAATCCGCCGCCTGGCCCCCGTAGTGAATAGCCGAACCGATAAACCAGGCGTCGAACCCGGCAAAGAGCAGGGCTTTGATGTACCGCCGGTTGCCCAGCTGACCCAGACCCGGTATGACCATCGACTTGAACAGTGCCGTCGTTGGCTTCTGGAGCATCCGCGTTTCAAAATTCT
>JAOUEU010000394.1 GCA_029858555.1 Candidatus Zixiibacteriota bacterium | reverse complement strand
AAGCTGAAAGTCTTGTACGTCATCGGCGAATTCCCTCAGGGCAACGGCGGCCCGGCAGCGGATTACGTGATTTATCAGAATATCTATCCGCCGCGTGAAGGGGCGCATGTCGACCTGGTGTTGCCGGCGGCGGCCTTCACCGAATCGGACGGCACCTTCATAAATGGCGAAGGACGCATCCAACGGGTGCAGAAGGCCGTGGACCCGCCGGGAGGCGCTCTTCCGGATTGGCAGATACTCTCCCGTATCGCCAAAAAACTGGGCGTTGGCGGCTTTGATTATGCCTCCGTCAACGATGTCCACAAGGAAATCGCGAAACTGGTCGACGGTTTCAAAGACCTCAAGAAACCCGACCGCCAGGCCCGGCCGCTGGTAGGCAACGCTCAACTGAGTCTGCCGACATCAAAGCCTGTTAAACCGGCCCGGGCCGACAAGAAGATGCCCTTCATATTCAGCGTTACCCATACCGAGCATTCTCATCGCGGTTTCCCCCTGTCCGGTCTGGTGGCCGGCGCCTGTATGCTCTTCTCGGACGAAACCCTGGACATTAATCCCGACGATGCCCGCAAGGCGAAAATAGATGACGGCGATATCGTCGAAGTGATCTCGGCCGGATGCAGCCGCACCTGGCCGGCCCGGATTGTGAAAGAACAGGCTCCGGGCACTTTGCACGTGGCGTTGTGTCACAACGAAGCCGTCAACCCTAACCCGCAGCCGGTAAGAATAAGGAAGAAGAATGTTTAAGGTAATAGCCAGCCGGATGATTGTGCCCAATGTCCACATCCTCACGCTCGAGGCTCCCGAGGTGGCTCAGGAGGCCAAGCCGGGTCAGTTCATCATCGTGCGGGCATCGGAGGAAGGCGAGCGCATTCCCCTGTCCCTGTCCGACTGGGATGCCGACCTGGGCACCGTGACCGTGATCTTTCTGAACATCGGCCACACGACCAACCAGCTTTCCCTGCTCGAGGCGGGGCGGAGCATCCCGACCGTTACCGGGCCGCTGGGCAACGCTACCAAAATCGAGAACTACGGCACCGTCATCTGCATGGGCGGATGCTACGGCATCGGCAGTATTTTCCCCATCGCCCGCGCCCTCAAGGAAAAAGGCAACAAGGTCATCACGATCATCGAGGGCCGCAGTTCCTACCTGTTTTACTGGGAGGACCGCTTCGCCCGCATCTCCGACAAGATGGTGCACATCACCCGCGACGGCTCCAAGGGCTACCGCGGCCATATCGACCGCCTGCCGGAGATTATCCGCGACCTCGATATAACCGTCGACCGCATGATTATCAACGGTTGCACCTATGCCATGAAGCGCGGCTCCGAGGCCAGCAAACCACTGGGCATCACCACCTGGGTCAGTCTCAACCCGATCATGATCGACGGCACCGGCATGTGCGGCGTGTGCCGCGTGAGTGTCGGCGGCACCACCCGGTTCGCCTGCGTGCACGGTCCGGATTTTGACGGTCATGAAGTCAACTGGGACGAGTTGCTGCAGCGGCGCAAGACGTATGTCCCCGAGGAAGTGGTCCCCATGCGCACCAGCGCCTGTCAACGAAAGTGTCACCAAGCTTAAGGGTTTGAGGTTATGGCTGAAGCGAAGAAGAAAAAAGAGAAAAAGAAACTCGACCTTATCCGGCGGGCCATGCCCAAACAACAGCCGGTGGTGCGTAAACATAATTTCAACGAGGTCGCCCTCGGTTACACGGCGCAGCTTGCCGTCGAGGAGGCGCTGCGCTGCATCCAGTGCCCCAATCCCAAGTGCGTGACCAACTGCCCGGTGGAAATCAACATCCCCGGGTTCATCAAGGCCATCGCCGAGCGCGATTTTAAAAGAGGCATCCGCATCCTCAAAGAGAAAAACTGCCTGCCCGCCATCTGCGGGCGCGTCTGTCCCCAGGAGGAACAGTGCGAGGAAACCTGCGTCCTGGTCAAGAAAGAAGGCCAGATCGCTGTCGGCCGCCTCGAGCGCTTCCTGGCCGACTGGGAGGCCGCCCAGGGCGAAATTAAAATCCCCCCGATAGCCGCCAAGACCGGCCGCAAGGTGGCCGTTATCGGCGGCGGCCCGGCCGGGCTGACGGTTGCCGGCGATTTGATCCAACTCGGCCACGAAGTGACCATCTACGAGGCCCTGCACAAGATGGGCGGCGTGCTCGTCTACGGCATCCCGGAGTTCCGCCTGCCGAAAGCGATCGT